>CAZBGG010000211.1:0-2557 GCA_964491305.1 uncultured Methanosarcinales archaeon | reverse complement strand
TAATTATTAGTATAATTATTAAGTAATTTTTTACCAACCTCCCTATCACCTGTTTCCTCCTCTCGCTTCTACGCCATAAATCCCTTTAGAGCAAAGGGGTTCGCAGTTCAAGGATGAAGACTCATTTTACTGTTTTAGAAAAAAAGGGGTATGGCTTGACTTTGATTCCCGGATACCCATTACCAATTCGCTTTTTTCTTTTTTAATCTGATATCCTTTCCTCAATTGTTTCCGGAAGAGTCCCTTTATAATGTAGTTTGCCATCGTTTATTTGCAGTTCATCTATATGAAATCCATTATCCGGTGTTATTACTGAGTTAAACACCCCTTCAACTTCAACTTCCACGATGCTAACAATATCATCAGGCAAAGGTGCCCGGCCTAAGTACATATCATCCAAGTCTATGTTTATAGAATTTTCCGATGCCTGAGTAAGCCTGCCGGAGCTATATATAGGCTTGTTGTTTATAACATTAATTATTTCACCTACTGCTCCGTCCGGAATACTTTCGGGCGGTATATTTTGCCTTACAAAATCAACGGCATTATCGGAAAGCCTGAAACTAATCTCTCCTGCACCGTTATCTCCCAAGGACTTCTGCACATCTCTAACAGCTCCACCCGCATTTGCCATCGAACTTAGAGCGCTCATCTCTTCACTGGTGAAGTATGTGTCTACTTCATTGCTTCCTGCTGCTGTATATTCGCCTTTGGCGAGTGTCTCCAAATTAATAGTTTCGATATGGTCAAATTCAACCTGAGATTTTTCCATGCATGTATAAAAGTCTTCTTCGCTCCACTCGGTTCCCACCTGCTTGCCTGTATTAAGGAAATACCAGACACCACCACCTAAAACCACTCCAATAAGCACCAATACCAGCACTAGTGTGAGCAAAATTTTCATATTTATCCTCCTCCTTAGTAATCAACACCGTCCTTAAATAACACCCTTTATCCCCAAAATTCCCCTTTTAATTCTCTTGGGGTGTCTGATGACATAAAAAACCTTCCCCTTTGGTGCCCCGACCTAGGGGGAAGAATTATTGCAGAGTTGAAATGAGCCAGCCACCATTTGACTTTGTCATTGTAACTGTCCCTTCATCCTCGTCACCATCTGAATAAACTGTCGTAACTTCAAAAACCACTTCATCATCGCCAACATAATCCGTGCTATTAACTTCATAATCTACAGTTGATTCGCTCATTTCACTTGAAAATGCTTCACCTAAAGATATAACTGCTAAAGCGTCACCAGTTGAGAGAGCCCGCATTTCATCAAAGTCATCTACATACATAGCCTGATAAAAAGCTTCCAAAACCTCTTCTGGTGATGCAGATTCGCCGCCCAACAGATCACTGTCACATCCAATTGTACCCCCTACAACTAAAACCACCAACAAGCCAAAGACAAAAGCCTTTCCTGTTAAATCGTTAATCATATTATTATTATCTCCTTTCTAAGATAAATTAAAGCAATTCGCTTTCTTTGCCAATATAGCACTAGAGAATATAAGCTATTTTAAAACCGTGTAGTCACCCACTCACCACCTTTGTTGGCTATGACAAAAGTGCCACTACGTTCTGAACCATCTTCGCGGATCTCAGTAAAATTATATACAGCACCACCGTCACCTTCGTGTTCTACACTGTCAATTCTATAATCAACGGTTCTATTAACATCTCCATCCATATTCATAAAAGCTTCCATCATAGAAATATCAGCTGCAAGGCCATCAGTGGACATGGAACGCATCTTGTCAAAATCATTATCATAAGCAGCCTGAAAATATCTGTCCATAAATTCCTGCGGTGTTTCTCTTTCTTTTTCTTTTTCCTCTTCTTCACCAGGAGGATCTTCGTCTTCCGGTGAAGCAGCAATATCTCTCGCAGCATCGCCGAGCCTGGTTTCAGAAACAGGTTGCCACCGATTACGCGACCACACTCTATCTTTTCGCCTCATACCGACTTCATGTGCCTGTTCCGTTCCGTCTGACATATAATGAATGGCTTCCACTGTAACTTTTTCAAAACATTCATCGATTATTATATTTTTGATTTCATAATCAATAATTTCTTCTCCCAGAGTTGCATCAAAATATCGTCCCAGATCCTCTTCCACCTCTCCTTTCACATAGGCCGAATCATAAAAATATATACTTTGAATATCTTCGTCAGAATTAGAACACTGCATCAAAGTACACCCCATAAAAGATAACATTGATAATAATATCCCCATTAACAATATCGACCTAGACATATTTATTGCCATCTCCCCACCCTTTATTTATACATGATAATTTTTAAATAAAACGACTATTTTCTACATATGACTATAGATTATTTTCTAGTATAACTATTTTATTAACATAATACTCCATTTTCCTCAAAATGAACTTCACCTCTAAAGGTGATTTTTCAAGATTTTTCAAGATCTAACATCACCTTTAGGGGTGATTTTTCAAGAAATAATGATAAATTACGACAATATCACTCTTTATTGACAACTAATATTCAACTAACTAAAAGGAGTGGGCTTGCAGAAGAATGAAAACTAACA
>CAZBGG010000210.1:0-2558 GCA_964491305.1 uncultured Methanosarcinales archaeon | reverse complement strand
TTAGCAGGTCTTACGTTTCCTACTCCAAAGGACGATGCCCCGCCCTCTCATCCTCGGACTAAAGTCCGGGGCTTTCTCGGCGTAATTCTATAAAAAAACAGTAGAAGGAGAATGTTCTCCTTCTATACTTTGTCAAACATGCAAGGTTTGACTTCCAACATCTGATTGAGTAAGTTATCAGATATTTCATTCCAACCTTCTTCACTCCACCCTTTTTTCATCTTCATTATTTCTTTTGCAAGACCTTTTTTCATTATTACCTCCCATAAGCGAGGGTGGGTCTTCCTTAAAAGCTCTATGTTATTGCCTTTATAACGGATGTTCATGGCACAAGGCCAGCATCCATTCCGTTGATAAGCAATAAATTCCCCGTCATCATTATAGTATCCGATACTATAAATTGGAGAAATTGGCAACTCTCTAGTTTCAATATAATCCCAAATATCTTTTTCAGATAAATGGGCAATTGGGATGGACTTATACATCTGTTCTTTCTTTGCAAAGAACAAATGTCCAGTTCTGTAAAAAGATTTCCGTCTTTTATTTGATTCCTCGGCTAGTGTGCCGATGAAGATCATATCCACCCCTAGCTCTTTTTGAGCTTCTGTGGCAGGTTTTTCCTTTAACTGCACACAACAATTATTACCTGCTGTTTTTATCCCCAACTGTTCGATTTTCCGATGAAGCTCTGGGTTAGATCTCTTTCGCACACCCTTACCGAACATTGGGAAACCAGATTCTTTTACAACTTTCCAGAAGGTTGTTTTAGGTTTCTTTTCTATAACCTCCCAACCTTCTTCACGAAGCTTCTGCATCTGCTCCCTTGCAAACTCTAAATGCTCTGGAAACTCCACTCCAGTGTTAAAAAATATTATCACTGGAGCTACTGGCTCGGATAATGGATCAACCAACCCCTCCGAAACCAATTCGTTCCAAGATGCCATAAACTCAGTATCTTCTTGCATTTCTTCGATTTGGTTTTTTAATTTATAGTAAACCTCTCTTACCAAATCTAAGAGCACCATGGAATCCTTTCCGAAACTACAGCTAATAGTGGGACGTTTACTACTTAACAATGCTTTGCGAATTTCTTTTTTCGATAATTCTATCTTTTCGTTAAGGGAGCATTTTTTTGTTACAATCAAATCTCGGGCAGCAATCCGCATACTTACTGTGTTCCAATCTTGTTCATGTTCATCCCATGCTATAACCCGGTAGTTTGTAAGACAATAGTCAATCACTTTTTGGGAAAACCACCAGTCAGCATCTATTTCAAATATTGCTATAACCTGCCCTTGAATTTGAGACAGTTTCTCTATATCTTCCATCATCTTTTTTTCATCTTTCCCCTTAAAAAACGAGGAGTGTAATATGATTAAATCCTCATCATAACCCTCACTAGAAATATCATCATAAACGCCTATTCTTTCTGAGGGAAATAAAGCTTTCTTATCACTTCCCCTATATTTTTTAATTCTATAATGGTTATCCCAGGTTGTTTTTGCTTCAATTTCCATTACTTTATCCTCACCAAAAAACGAGTAATCATATAAATCAAATTCTCGTTCTCCGGTAAGGCATTTTACTGCCCATCCAAAAGAATTGGCAAAGTAATTATCGTGTGTTACAATTATATTTACTTTTGACAATTGGATCCTAAAATCACTAAAAACCCTAAAGTTTTTAACTCTTAAAGATAACAACCTATCTTCAAATAGCATTATGATCTCCTCCTCTTAAAAGAAGGGGCTAATTAAATAGCCCCTTTCTATCTCAGAAAAATTCCGACATCAATTTGTTCACCAACTCAGGACTTTCTATGTTGGGTAAATGTCCATTGTTAGGCAAGACATGCAACATAGAATGTTTAAGCTGTTTCGAGGCTTCTTTTGAGCCTTTTACTGGAACCACATAGTCTTGTTCTCCATGTATCAGGAGGACTGGTTGCTTGATTTTTTTTAGATTTTTTAGGTAATTAGTTTTTGTTCCCGTGGGCTTCATCTCATCTTTTAAGAACGAGATAAAGGCTGCAAAACAACTTACATTTTGGGTGAACGTTTTTAACTCATCCCACAAGTCTTGTGGAATAGAACTTTGTTTGCGAAAAATAATCCCAAAGGGAATCAACCCTCTTGGAAAAAGTTTTGCAAACAAATATCCGGGTAGTTTGTCCATCAATGGAGCTTTCATTAGTGCATACGAAAAGGGATGATATGCCCTTTTTTGTAGGCCATACGCTCCTATCAGACAAATTTTCCCCACCCTATCAGGATGTTTTAAGGTGAAGCCAGTTGTGATGCATCCCCCCATTGACACCCCAGCTATATCGGTTTTCTGAATGCCTAATTTGTTTAAGAAGCTTTCCAAAAAATCGATATAAAATTTTACCGAATAAGTTATATTCGGCTTATCGGAATCACCGTAACCCGGTAAATCCGGCGCAATAACTCGGCGATTCTTTGCCAATTCCTCTATGGCATATCGCCAAGATACGGAGGCACAATCCAATGCACCTCCGTGAAGCAACACCAGGGGCTTTCCCTCGCCTACTTCCAGGT
>CAZBGG010000209.1:0-2578 GCA_964491305.1 uncultured Methanosarcinales archaeon | reverse complement strand
ATATTTCAGCCCTTTGTGTTGGATATTGATTTTCGCATAAACCTTTGGCTTTTTGACGCTACTTCTAGAAAAATCGTCGAATAACCCCTCTTCAATGATTAACAGCATTTCCAACTCTGGTTTTGTACAGTATTTCCGAACAGAAAGTATACGCTGTTTTAGCAGCGTTGAAGGAATTTTAATTGATTCTTTCAGTGTATCACCTATGCGTAACACTTCTATCTTTTCATCTTGGGGCAATTGTTGGATAAGCGGCTCGAAAGAGGCGACCCAACGTCTTGCGATATGAGGGCGTTCATCCAACATATCATTACTATCAATACGGAAATCTCCATTGTGCATGAGCGTTTCAATCAGTGTCTCTTCGCATCTACCCTCAAGCATGATCAGATATTTCATGTCGAAGTTCCTTTTTCAGTGACATGAGCTGGTCATAATTGATCAATGTGGAAAAAGCGTTACTGTTGAATTGATTGCTTTTCAATAATTCGCTGCGCTTATTATAATCTTTGTAAAGATTTTTAGCTGAGATGGTTCCATCCTTTTTCATTAGGAAGATATTATCTCTTCGATCAAATATATCCAATATTTCGACGTAGTGAGTGCTGAACATAAGTGTTGCTCCATGTTTATTGATACGTTTATCATTGAATATCATGATAATGTTCTCTACCAGATTCTTATGGAAACTGTTTTCGATTTCATCAATCACTAGCGTATTCCCAAGATTGAGGGCGACCACGGCATATCCGAAGAGGATCAATCCCTTTTTTGTCCCTTCTGAAAGAAACTGTGAGGCCTGTTTAGGACTTAATTTGTAAGCTCTTTTGTCTTGCATCACTATATGTACGACATTGGTTTCCTCATCATAGTCAATGGTTCTGATGGCGTCATCAAATAGTCCTGTAATCTTTGAGACCAATGAGTCCTTGAGTCCGGCAACTTCAATGAGCTTGAACATATTCGTAATAACTTTGTTGCTGTCGAGAATATCATTGGCAAACATAAGATAATGGTGTTTTTGAGCCGTGAGGTTGAAAAGAATGGATGTATCATTCACTTTGTTCTCTTCAATTTCGACCGACTCAAAAGGCTTTTCCAAATTGTGCTTGCCATAGGATTTGGCATACCTTCTTTTTTCTAATATCTCATGATCGAAGGTGCAATAGAGATCATCTTCCATCACAGATAAGTTAGGCTTATGAATGGTTGTACCATACCTATAAATGTGATTGTGCATAAGAAAATGGAACTCCAAATCAATCGTCTTATTCTTGAATAACAACTTATTATATTTCAATCGTCCATACAGCAGTATGCTATGAATGGTTTTAAGAAGTTGAAACACCGTTGATTTACCGCTTGAATTACGCCCCGTAAAGACTGTGGTGGTAGGGACATACAATCCTTCTCTTAATTCTACCACCTCACGTTCCTTATCTTCTTCTGTGACTTTGGACTTATTCAAGAAGTCGATGGTGAATCCGTCATCCAAAAGCATGAACCCTGAAACCTTGACTTTCAATAATTTAAGCATCTGGCACACCTCCCTATGATTCATACATAAATAATATCATAAATACAATATTTATCAAGTTTTAAACAATTTTTTTGTTTGTATTTATAAATTAATATCTGATAAAATTGTTGCGTCTGTAACAATCATTGATGGAGAACAGGGGTTAACAAGATCGATAAATGGTTCTATTCATGACCTGGAAAATCCGTTAAGTTGATAACGAACGGCATTAGCAAAACGTGATAGTATACCAGAAAGATATAAAAAAAGGGAGAGCCTTGCTCTCCGCAACAGAGCAACCCTATTGGATTACAACCTAATTATAAGTGTTTTGATTTTCTTGTCAATTTTTTTAGGCAATACCCTTTTTGTGTCAAGACACCATTCATAAATGAATTTACTTCTAAATACCAATATCGTAAAGTAATAAGAAAAAAGAGATGAATCTGATGGATAAACGTATGTGTTCCTTGGATTGAACAACACGTATGTTTTTCATTGCTTTTTTTTATGGTCAAGAGGTGATTACAACCTATTATCTTTTTGACTTTCATGCATAATGTGTGATAAAGTTAATGTATAAAAGCCAAGAGGTGTGTTTTTATGGATAAATACAAGAAGATTATTGATTATGCCAAGAAGCATAATGGCATGATTACAACGAAAGAGATCAACGAGATTGGTGTTCATAGGCAATACCTTTCAAACTTGGTGGATAAAGGGCAATTGGAACATGTTGAAAGGGGGGTCTACATCGATATCAATGCGTTTGAAGATCAAATGTTCAATCTCCAAAACAGGTTTAAGAAAGGGATCTATTCTCATGGAACGGCCCTATACCTTCACAACCTTACCGATAGAACCCCGATCAGGCTCACGATGACTTTTCCAACTTCCTATAATATTACAAACGTGAAAAAGAAGAATATCGAAGTTTATAGAGCTAAGCCAGATATCTATAATCTTTCGCTTACCCGTGTTTTGACAAACACAGGCAATTCTGTTCTTGCTTATTCGATGGAAAAGACGCTATGTGATATCGTCAGAGGCTATAGCAGT
>CAZBGG010000208.1:0-2583 GCA_964491305.1 uncultured Methanosarcinales archaeon | reverse complement strand
TGTCTGCCCATACTTCAAATTCTTTGCTTGACTGCCTTTTTGAGCTGCTTTCACACTGGCAATCGACCACATCAGTGGTTATTCTTGCTTTGAACTCTCCTTCCATCTGAGGGGTCCAGCTAAACTGAACATCTTCAGAATCGTCCATCATAATATATATGGTCTTTGAATCGGTATGAATAACCTGGCCATCATGCATAATTTCAACAGTTATTTTTGTTTCTGCTGAGTAATGCTTTTCATATCCAGAAGGGAACCAATTGTGCCTTGCATTTGTAAATGCACTATGGGCAGTTGCAGCCATTGTAGCGCTTACATCAACAATTACAGGCTCATTAGGTTGATTGTCATTTGTTATACTGAATGTATCTATAGGCGAGCGGCATGAGCTTGCTTTTTCAAATGTATTTGAATAATCAACATGGTAATCATAACCCCAAATTTCCTCCTCTGCTTCCAAAGGAAGATAACAATCCTTGTAAAAAAAGTGATCATAGTAATCAGGATTATCTTTCGTGGAATCAGGATTATAAGGATACCCAAAAGATATGTAGTTAAAAGAACCTGAGTTCCTGCTGTGAATATGCTCTTTAGATGAGGTGTATAATTCACTTTGCACACCAGTAATTTCCTGGCCTGCTTCATTGTAAAAATAGTCTGTCTGTGTGACTCCCTGCGTACCCAAAACTAGGCTAGAACAGAGAACAATTGCAATGATTAATAAAAATATTCTTTTCAACTTCTACACCCCCTAACGAGATATGACACCTGGACCGCTTCCGTCAGGTCTACCTGCACCGCCTGTTGGTCCGTCTATGACCTTTTCAATGGTTTTTCCATCGCTTTTACCCATCTGATAGAGTAAAAGTCCAGCTCCTGCCCTTCCCAAATCGCTTAAAACTCTTTCTGCAAATTTTTGGTTAGCTATATTAAGCCCATTTTGATTTAAAATTATTTTATCATCAGATGGAGGTATATTGTATTCTATGAAACCAGTTAACTCTTTGTTACCCACACCTGAACCATTATCAGCATATATAGGTTTCAAGATCCTGGTCATAGTGCTGTCCTGCTCGTCCAAAAATCCAGATAATGGTCTGCCAGGGTTATAAGAATTGTCATAAGCATAAGATATTGCACTGTTATTGAACCTATTATGAGACAAAAGATTCCCCAAGCCAACAAGCACACCTCCAACAGGAGATATAGCACCCACACCTCCTGCAGTAATTAAAGCAGAAGCTGCACTTGCCTCAACACCTTTTCCTTCTTTACCCAACTTATGAGATAATTTATCATCTGCTTCAACATTGATTTTTTTAAGTTTTTCTTCAGGGATATTTACTGCATCATATGTAACCCCATTTGTGAAAATATTTACATGAGGCACATTTAAACCATCTGCTCCACTGATTTGATAAACTTTAGCAGTAGCCTGACCATTACCAATCTTATAAGTCGCAATCTGGTCTACTTTAACCTCTTCATACTTATCTTGGAATTTTTTAGAAATGGCAAAATCCGCAAGATCAGTAAGAATTGAATCTCCAGGTGGAATTGCAACATATTTATCTTCCTCTGGCAAATATATTAAGCCGCTTACATAACCGCTGTCTTTTAAAGCATCTTTAATCTCTTCTCCTGACAATCCCCTAATAAGTTCATCAAGGGATTTAGCTCCCATATCTTTTTCAATTTTAACATTTCCAGGTAAATAAAATTGCTGAGGGCAACCCAGACCCATATCGAATTGTTCATAATCTTCATCAGGTTCAAATTCAGGCATTCTAACTGATGGTGCCTTATTATCAACATATTTAATTAAATTTTCGTATGAACCAGGAGTGAATTCACAACCTTCCTTAATTTTATCAAATGAAGGGTACTCCCTTACTTTCTCAAAAGCAGTAGAGGTAACTTCAGGTACATTTTTTTCAGGAATAGTCTTATATCCTGCACAGCCTGAAGCTCCTACAGCAGCTGTAGCCGCGAGCAATGCATAACCTAGGATAGTACTAACTCCCCTATTTTTGGTATCTTGAGTAATATCCCTAATGTATTGTCTCGATTCTTGTGAAATACCTTTATTATTTGAATAATCTTGTTTCATTTTCTAGACACCTCAATTTCTAAAATCCAAACCACCATGAACTCTTACAGGTTCCATTGATTCTTCCACTAATTCAGGTTTTTTTGGTTCAACCGCCATTTCCTTGATAATCTCATCTGTTTTAGAATCACCAGTAGAGGCGATTGCATAATAACTCCCATCTTCTTTAGGCAAGCCAATTGCAAACTGAGTACCTTCTTCATAAGCATAATCATCCTTTGCATAACTCCAGTTTTTTCCATCTTCTAAAGCAAGTATTTTGGCATCATCAAATCTTTCATGAGGAAATCTTTCTGTCATGGAAGGTATAATGCCATCATCTGTTTTTTTATGGGCCAGACTATACCATGCATCAGTTAAGTGAGAATCCCTTTTCATTTCTTCAGGCTGAACAAAACCACTAATCTTCATTTTCCCATTATCTTTTGTTTCATGAGCTGATTGATGATGAACTATACCTAAACGAACTTTAC
>CAZBGG010000207.1:0-2591 GCA_964491305.1 uncultured Methanosarcinales archaeon | reverse complement strand
TTGACTTCCCCTTTGGATTCCTTCTTGCCGCCCAAAAATCTGCAGGGTTTTCTACCCATCTCTTATAATCCTCAACATCTTCTTCTGGAAAGAAATAGTAGCCCCATAATACAGATGTTTTAACTGGCAAGCTTCGCAAGCCATAAAAATCCTCTTCAAAAACTGCCTTAATAGTATCTGGACCATAGTAATCAAAAATCAACTCTATCTGCTTCCAATCACCCCTGGCAAGTGTCGTCAAAATGATATGCTTTTGGGATTCTTCCATATCCATCATTTCAGAATCATAGCCTTGAAACAAATCCGCAAGTTTAGACAAACAAGTGGTCATAAGTTATTACCCCTTCTCAGGATCATTTTTTCCATGGTATTTTTCTAATTTACTTTTCATTTGTTTTAAAGCTTCTTTCTTAAGGAAACCATCAATTTCTTCGATGGTTAGTTTCTTATCAAATACTTTAGACATAGTATCGTTTTTATCGGTAATATCGCTTGTATATGCCAACTGCTCCCTAAAGAGTTTTTCTGAAAACATACCATTCCCATAACTATTATATTTCTTTTCTGCCTTATTTACTATGAAATCAAGGTCAATTTCACCTTTGACAAGCATATAGTACATGTCTACATAATCCTTATAAGAAATACGTCTACCCATTGAATATGCTTTCATCAAAGCTATTTCTTCTACAGGCGCTATTTTAATCCCCGCTATATCCGAATCAATCTCTTTGCCATCTATAAGGGGGTATAATGGGGGGAATGGATACGCTAAAAATGTTACTTTTGTATTGGCAACTACCATATCCAGTTGAGTTTTTTCCATCAAGTTAACTTTTGTATTTTTATCTATATATTCCGTCATATTATAAATAATATGATCGTGCTCAATATCGCCATCATGTAATCTGAAAAAATCTAAATCATCGGATTCTCTATGATTAATTTGCAAAGCAAGACCCGTTCCACCCGCCAAGTAATAATTTTTAGAAATGGGAGTTGTTGATAATATTCTACATATTCTCTTTGCATCCTTACTTATAACATTTGTCATTTACTTTTACGGCAACCCCCTTCATAAGTAGATTACAATACTGTACAATTAATATAATACTTTACAATTTTAGAAGTCAAAGGGACGCTTTGCTTGACTTACCCTCTCCCATCCCCATCAAGCCTTTTGTATGATATTCCTGCCAATACCCAGTACTTTTTCTAGCTGTCTATTGCTGGCTCCTGTTTCTTGTTTTATTCTCCTTAAAGCTATATCTCTTGCTTTTATTTCCATCAGCGGCAACTTTTCTAATTCTATGATCTCTGAAATTATTTCCCTTAAATCCTCATCAGTATAATTATTTTTCTCTTCATAATCCAAGCAAATATCATCATTTTTTTGGTTGTTAAATTCTATAAAGTTTTTGGTATTAATAAAGTATCCTTCAAGAATATCTTTATCTGTGATAGTGTCTTTATTATTAATTAAATACTCATGATAACTACTCCATTTATAATCCTCGACATTCTTGACAATGCCTGCCTTTAAGGGATTTTGGTGTATATACCTTGAAACTACCAGCAGATATTTGTCATCGTCTACAGTTTCACTTAAATATCTGTTTTGAAATAAATGACCTGTTCTTCCATGATTACTATTGTGATATTGGGCATACCCCACAGCAATTCTTTTAATGAAATTTCCTATTTCTTCTTTTCCCTCTTTTAAAAGCATGTGTACATGATTAGTCATTAAGCAATATGCTAATAAAAGAGTCTCACTTTTTTCTTTAGCTAATTCAATATAATGTAAGAATCTTTTATAATCATTTTGTGTCAAAAATATATCTCTTTTATCTATCCCTCTAAGCATTACATGATATATCCCTGTGTTACTCTTTTTTCTAGCATTTCTTGCCATTTTACCACCTCAATTAATTATAGTTTACGCTCGATAAGTCAAACAAAACGTCCCCGTGACTTACGTCCCCGTGACTTAAACGTCCCCGTGACTTCCGCGAGAGCTATTTAATATACCGCTTTAGCTGTTCATAAAAGTTCTCCCGCGAACCAGCTAGAAGGACAATTACCTTTTGACCATTAGCTTCGTGGATTGTATAAGCAACTTCATAATTTACACCTTTGTATTTTACATCATATCCATAAATGCCAGCAAGATCACCATGCTTTGGCTCTCCGATATAAGGGTCTTTTCTTAAATCAAGGAGGGCTTTTTCATAGGTTTGCTTTAATGGTTTTTCTTTTAATTTTTTAAAGTAGCGTTCCGCAGCAGAACTGAATTGTATTTCATACATTATTCGTTCTCCGAACCAAAGATATCATCAAAGCTGGAAGATTTCTTTTCACCAGCGGCAATATCATCTGCTTCTTCAAGTATATTAGCAACAGCCCTTTTAATATTTTTACTCTGTGCTTCGAATTTTTGTATTAGTTCATTGCCTGAATAACCTTGAGCAATAAGATCCTTAAGAATTTCTACTGAAAATTCACCAGAATCTCTGTTTAAAGGTCTAATTACAATCGCACCATCTTCAAGAGTACATTCCACTTCATTATCAAGACCAAGATGTTCATAA
>CAZBGG010000206.1:0-2594 GCA_964491305.1 uncultured Methanosarcinales archaeon | reverse complement strand
CACCATCGGTCAATAAAAAATTTAAACAAACCCAAAACCCCGAAATACATGAAATGTCAACATTTTAGTGCATGTGGTGGTTGTTATTATTCCATCCCTTATGAAGAACAGTTAAAAGATAAGGAGGAAAAGCTAAGCAAATTATTTGGTGAAGAGATGAGCATAACCCCTTCTCCAGTTATTGAAGGTTACAGGCAGAGGATGGATTATGTATATGCGTTTGGAAAGCTTGGACTCAGGAAAAGAGGTAATTTCAGGCAGGTGGTGGATATAAAGAGATGCATGCTTCTTTCTGAAGAAATGAATTCTATATTAGCAAAAGTAAGGGAACTCTTGAAAAAACACTGTATAGATTCATATGATTACATAAACCACAAGGGTTATTTGAGATATGTGATTATAAGGGAAGCTAAGTTCACTAAGCAATTGATGCTGGGATTTGTTACATCAAGAGATACGGGAGAAATAGAGAAGGTTATTGATGAGATAAAGGAAGATGTGAACAGTGTCGTGTGGAGCATAAATGATTCTCTGCAGGATACAAGCTATGGCCGTGTCTATAAACATTACGGGTGTTGCCATATACAAGAGGTTTTTGACGGCATTAAATACAAAATCAATCCTAATGTATTTTTCCAGCCGAATCCTTACATGGCAAAAGAAATTTTCAGGGAAATAAAAGAATATGTAAAAAATGAAACAATTGAGCTTTATTGTGGTATAGGCGCAATAACACTTTATGTTGCAGATAAAACAAGTTCAATTACAGGCATTGAAAATGTAAGTGAATCAATAGAGCTTGCAAAGGAGAACTCAACACTTAATGGGATAAATGCGGAATTCATATGGGAAGATTCCATAGAATACTTAAAAAAGATATCAACCCCTGACACTTTAATAGCTGACCCGCCAAGAACAGGCATAGGAAGAGATGGTTGCAGAAAACTACTTTGGAAAAAACCCCAGAGGATTATAATAATGTCCTGCAACCCTAAGACACTTTCTGAAGACCTCCAGATATTGCAGAAAAAGTACGATAAAGTATATATAAAAGCCTTTGATATGTTCCCACACACAGAACATGTTGAATGCCTTTGCGTACTGGATAAGAAAAAAACCATTCCTTCTTAATTATCTAAACATTAAAATAATTAGTTTTATATTTAGTAAATGATATCTAAACATTATGCTAAATAAACAAAACGGCAAAAAGACATTTTTCAACAAGGCAATAATAATTTTTTTTGTATTGTTTGCTTTGGTTGAATCAGTGCTTTATTTTTACAAGAGAGGTGATATATATCTTCCTGCAAACATTGCTTCAATCCTGGATTTTGTTATGATAACTGCATTAACCCTCCTTTTGATCAATCTTTTATTAAGGTTCACTGTTGGAAAGATTTTCAGTTTTTTTGAAGATGAGATGGAAATAGAGCAAAGGATTTTTATCTCAAAATTATATTCTATTTTAATATATGCGATAGGTATATCTTTTATTATATACAGGGCGGGAGTACAGATTACTGAAATTACCATATTTCTTGGGTTGGTGGCGACAGGGATTGCATTTGCAATAAGGGATATTATACTGTCGTTTTTTGCCTGGCTCATTATTCTCACGAAAAAGCCCATAAGGATAAAAGATGTTATTAGTGTGGGTGATGAGGTTATAGGCCAGGTGGACAGGATTGGAACATTTTTTATTACACTTAAAAAGGCAGATAAAACACTGATAAAAATCCCTAATAAAAATTTGCTTGATAAGCACACCCAAAATTATGGGAAGTCTAAATTACAAGGACAGATTATGCTACCTATAAAAAAATATCCTTCTGACATGGAAAAAACCATCATCAGCCTATCTGAAAAATTAGGCGAGTTTACAAAAATAAATGTTGATAGTGACGGAAAAGACTTTTTTTTAACTATCCAATACAGTGTTGATTTTAAGGAAGAGAGGGAATTCAGGACAAGATTAATTCTAACGGCCCAGAAACAGCATCCTAAGATTTTTAAAAATGAAAAAGAATGAAAGGTATATTTTATCTAAATAATAAGCTGATTTTATTAGTTGATTAAAAAGAATAACACCTTGCTGTAATTTAGTTGATTTAATTCTGCTGGTCAAAGTGCCATTTTGTTAAAATAAGAACCTGCGTGCTTTCCCTTGTTATCCTGCCTTTGGTTAAATCATCAATTGCCTTTTGACTAAATCCCAGATTGCAGGTACCTTTAGTATACCATCTGGTGTTTTTTTCCAGGCAAGCCATACATCCACTGGAAAAATCCCTTATCCTGTCACTGCATACCGGATCATTTTCTTCTTGACAGGAATCAGGTACGTCAACGCAATAGTAAACGGGAATGACTCCGTCAATCTTAACCTCTTCAAAACCTTCAACAGGCCTTTGTTGCACCTCATTCCATTTATTATCAATTATGGCCTGCACAACAGAGCCCTCTTTTACGATAACTGATATGGTGTGAGGCGTTATTACCTGTGCAACAGCCTGACCTGTCCTGTCACCATATCCTGCATGAGAAGATGTAAAATTAAAGACATATATATAACATTCATCACATCTCAATCTATC
>CAZBGG010000205.1:0-2595 GCA_964491305.1 uncultured Methanosarcinales archaeon | reverse complement strand
CTAATGGAAGCCATTTATTTCTTACCAACACCCATGAAAGAGGAGACGCTACTCACAGCCTAAGCATCCAATGGCACGGTCAAAACTATCAAAATGGTGCCATTCCCATAGGTGGCGACTTCAACAATGACGGGCTGGATACTTATGGAATATATGTCCCCGATTCAGGAAAGGTATATATTGCTCATGATTATGAATACGACTCACGAGGAGAGGATATGTTTAAATGTGGATCGGGCAGTGGCACAGTTGATGTTGTTGATAGCCACCATCTTTGTTTTGAACATGAAAGCGGGCAAGATCAAGCATGGGGGGTTAATATTGAAGGAAAGGGAATGGACATTGTAGCTTCCACTGAGTTTCGTGGCGGACGGGATCGATTTGTTTTTGATCCGTATTACCACACAGGGGAAATAACCGATTTAGAGTTTAGTGATTGCGGCAATTACCTTTTCAGCGCAGGAAGGGATGACGGCAGGGTTATAAGATGGGATATAGATAACGAAATTGCAGATGGTCTTGCTCAGTTTTGTGAACGTAAGGATTATTCCTCTTTGGCAGTTAAAGACGGGTATCTTTTTGCGGGAGGGGAATACCGAGGAAACAACCCCCGATACGGAATTGGGGTTTATGAAACTAAACACATGAGAATGGAAGACTTCTTTGGGCATCCTGACTATGTGAATACCGTCTCTCTCTGTTCAAGAGAAAATCAGGTAATCTCAGGCGATAGTTCTGGAAATGTAAGAAGGTTCAATATTTCCAATGGCAACCTGTCCTTCTGGGAAAATCACGGCTCCAGCGTCACCACTGCCGAGGCTGTTTTCGATTCGGGGTATTATACCGTGTCAGGAGGAAGAAACGGTCGCGGGGAAATATGGGACTCTGGAGGCAGTGATTATGGCACATACGAAGAAAATAACTTTCGCATTGAAGCTGGTGATATAGGTCATATAGATAATATTTCTGGCAGAACCGCTATGTCAGTTATGGCACACTCTGATGGGACTGTAAATGTTTGGCCAGTGGATTTAGAGCCAATAAGATTCACGTTTAGTACAATTGGTGAAGAACCCACGGCTGAAAATTTGCGAGTAAGAACCTCTTTTAACGCAGGACCGAGTCAAATGCGCGACAGAGAAGTGAGGTGGCTTCAAGGAGGATCATGGGAGACGGCAAACGATCCTCATGTCCTGCTCAAAGACGAGCATGGATACTGGAATGTGCGGGCAAGAGCGGAAAACAACTTGGGAAGAACCTACAGTGATACTTCTCCAGATTATCTGGTGGATAAAATTCCTCCCGAAATAAGCTTCACCCCCGATCCCCAGACATGGCATACTTATGAAAAATGGGATAGCCATAATTTTGCCGTTACTGCTCTCGCCGAAGATGATTGGTCGGGAGTTGGGGAGGTGGAAATGAATATAGAAAAGTTTGATGGCTCAACTTGGGGAGGAAGCACATCCAGCGACACCCTCACCTCTACTTCTATAGATCATGATGGCATTCATGTGGTTACTGTTCAGGCGTGGGATAATGTTGGCAACAGAGCGGAGGCAATAGAAGAATTTTGGATAGATACCACTCCGCCTGATACGGAAATTAAAGATTTTCCCTATTGCCTAATTATTCCTGGAGATGAAATAGAGGTGCTGTTTGATGACACTTTTGATAAAAACCCTACCGAGGTGTCAGGGTTTGAAAACTATCGATATCGCTGGCGAAAAACTGGTCATGTCGATTCATGGAGTAGTTGGCACAGTGCTACCCCAGATGGGGGAGGCAAATACAGAGGAGAGATTTCTTTCCCCGAAGATGAAAATCACCCTATCTATAGCGACGAAATAACTGAATGGACGCTGGAAGTTGAAGCTATAGATTTAGCAGAAAATACGGGGATAGAAGGTAAATCGTTTGATGCTGTAGACTTTAGGTTGAAAGATATTGAAATATACGATTCGGGAACCCCCAAAACAGGAACTTTAAAAAATGGAGATTTTTATCTGGATGTAGAAGCAAATAACAATGTCCACTATAAAATAAAATTTCATGGCTTACCCCCGGAAGATGTACGAAGCATAGTTGAATCTGATTATGATGACGCCTTCCATACAGGTCACTACGAAGGGGGAGAGGGGTACAAAGCAGATACCCCGCTTCATATTCCCGAAGAACTGTTCGATCTGCCAAGAGCAACATATGATATTATTGTTGAAGCCGACCTGCCCTGTGACAGAACAGTGCGCTTTCCCGATCAAACCTTGGGTTATCCTGATATGTATGATTTTGTAGAAACCCGAGGCACTTCTACATGGGAGAGGGTGCGCTTCCGTTTCACATATTAAACTGTTTGTCAAATTTGGGTCTAGGTAATCCTAGACCCTTTACTTTTTTTAGAAGGGAGCGATTTTTTTGTTTATTACCAAACATTTCACACAATGCAAAGATGCAAGAGAGCTTACCGAATTGGATGAAAACAGTATAGAGCTTATCGTGACTTCGCCACCATATCCAATGATTGAAATGTGGGATAATGTTTTCACCCAAATGAACCCTGTCATTGGAGATGTTTTAAAACAAGATGATTATTAT
>CAZBGG010000204.1:0-2625 GCA_964491305.1 uncultured Methanosarcinales archaeon | reverse complement strand
AAGAGTCCTCAAAACCATCAAAAAGGAGGATAGCCCCGCCCGGAAGTTCGTTGCTATGCTGAGACCGCGTACTTTTGCACTAGCAATTTCGAACCGAGGTCTCAGGACGTTCTCGGCAAAGTCGAATCTTTACGAAACGGCAAAACCTCCAAAATCCTGAATGATTGGCCACTACACCACGGGGCTTCCTGCTCTGTGGGAAAGTGATTTATTTATAAATTTATCTGTCAGAAATTTGACCACCTCATAGTAATTAAAAAACAAAAATTTATAAACCACATCTTCTTCTGCTACAGACATGGAAAATCTTAAAGTTATTCACTATGATCTTGATGGAGTTTTATGGATTCCAGGAAACTTTTTAGAGAATACTTTACCATTATGCATAGAAAAAGGGATGGAAAATGGCCTGGATATTGAAAACAAGCAAGAAGGCCTTGAACTAATTAATCAAATAAGGAAAGCAAAAGGCTCAAACGCTCAAAATCACTTCGATATTCTTGTAGACATATGCAACGGCCAGCAAAGGGAATTAAAAGCTCAATTAAAGGACTCTACTGACGCCACCAATATAATAAATGAAACCTATCCCCAATATTTCAACATGAAAATCTCCAGTTTAGGAGATCAGAACTACATAATGATCCAGTCAATGGTTTGCCAGTACAAGAATTCTAAAACCAGTATTATGAAACCAACGTTAGGTGCCGCTGATGTTCTTGATGAATGCTTGAGAAGAAATTATATTTTAACCATTATCTCTAATGGCTATTGGAGTAAGCAAACCGATAAGCTCGATGAACTCAACCTTTCACATTACTTCAGGCACAGGCAAACAGAACCGGACATAAAGATATTGGATAGTCTAACCCAGATATCTGACGAAGTAAAAAGCAAAGAAAAACCCAATCCTTACTTGTGGCAGCAGCAAAGGAAAAAAATCGAAAAATATTTTGGAACATATTACCAAGACAGAGAGGTGCATATCGGAGACAAATACATGGCGGATATTTATGGAGCAAACTCTTTAGGTATTTTTACAGTAAAAATTAACCAGGGCAGCCATGCTGATGAAACAATTGAAGATGCCCTGAGAAAAATGAATATTCCAACAATACATGAAAAAAATGCCTTTGAACTGCTACAGCCGGATGTCACGATAGATAGACTTACAAAATTGCCCTCTGCATTGTCAGCAATAGAAAAAGATTATGCAGGTCTCCTTGAAAAAAAACACTACCAAAAGCATCTAGGAGAAAAACCAACGGAAATATAACTTAACTATCCAATAACAAAATATTTAAAGTTCTGGAATAGCTTCTTTTATATGAGCAAAAAGAAGCTTATTTTGCTAATAAGAGACGGCTGGGGATACAGGTCTGGGAAAAAAAATAATGCCATCGTTTCCGCCAGGACGCCCCACACCGATAACCTTATGGAAAAATATCCTAACGTTCTTATTAATGCTTCAGGGGAAGCTGTAGGACTCCCAAAAAATTACCAAGGTAACTCTGAAGTAGGTCATATGACAATCGGCTCTGGAAGAATAATAGAGCAATCAATGAAAAGGATCAATGATTCAATAAAAAAAGGTACATTCTTCCATATACCTGAATTTTTAAATGCAATTGAAAATTGCAAAAAACACGGAACCTCATTACATCTGGCAGGTCTCCTTCAGGAAGAAGGTGTTCATAGCCACAAAGATCACTTATTTGCATTGCTTGACCTATGTAAAAAAAATAGTTTCCATGATGTGAAACTCCATCTTTTTACTGATGGTAGAGATGCTCCGGTGCACGAAAGTATCAGGCACATAAAAGATATTAAAAAAAAGCTGAAAAACGTTGGATTCGGTGATATAGTTTCTATATCCGGGCGTTATTTTACAATGGACAGGGATAAACGATGGGATAGGACCAAAAAAGCCTACGACTGCATTGTAAACGGGAAGGCTGAAGAATTTGATGACCCACTAAAGACAGTTAAAAAAAGCCATAAATCCGGAACAACTGATGAATTTATTCTTCCTGTTAAAAATAAAATCTACCAAGGCATTAATAAAAATGATTCTTTCATATTTTTTAACTTCAGAACAGACAGGCCTAGGCAGCTAACCCAAGCAATCATAGACCCGGATTTCAAGCAATGGAATAAAAAAGATAAAAAAATCTTTTTCGTGGCCATGACCCAATATTACAAAGGTATGAAATGTGAAATTGCCTTCAAAGAGCAAACTATAAAAAATCTTCTGGGTAAAATTGTATCACAAAACAAACTTAAGCAATTAAGGATATCAGAAACTGAAAAGTATGCCCATGTTACATTTTTTTTTAATGGTCAGGTTGAAAAAAAAAGCAATAATGAAGAAAGGATACTTGTAAATTCACCAAAAATTGCAACTTACGACCTAAAACCTGAGATGAGTGCTGACGAAATTACCCATGCCCTGGTAAATGAGATAAAAAAAGATAAATATCATCTAATAGTTGCTAATCTGGTTAATGCTGACATGGTGGGGCATACAGGAAACATCCAAGCAATCATAAAAGCAGTGGAAACTGTCGACAGATGCGTAAGGGATATAGTGGATGCCGGCCTGGAAAAAAACTATAATCTTATGAT
>CAZBGG010000203.1:0-2632 GCA_964491305.1 uncultured Methanosarcinales archaeon | reverse complement strand
AGCTGCTCGCACTTTTCGTGATCCGGTATCACACTTCCCAGCGATGTATCGCCTATGGGCAAGTGCTACTCCTAATCGGGCTGATGGGTTAGATAAAATGGTATTTGGTTATGGAGGGCCAATTTTACATGAAGTTCCGCAAAGTTGTTTGCCGACCATAATACCTGATTTGGAAATAATCCTTACCGATTTTGATGGCATGGATCGGAATTGGGCAAGTATGATAAGTGATTTGATTGAAGATGAAGATAGAAATGAGTTGATTGCAGAGGTAATAAAACAGTATGCTCCCGGTAATTACAACTTGGTATTATCGGAACGCATAGAACATTTGGAAACAATACAGGAGTTATTAGGGGAGTCAAATTTGAACACTGTTATCTTAACAGGGAAAACCCCTAAGAAAAAACGAACCCAAATTATAAATGACCTGATGAACAAAGAGGTAGATGTTCTGTTGGCAACACAGTTAGCTAGGGAGGGATTAGACATACCTCATCTGAACAATCTCTTTCTGATTTCTCCTAAGAAAGACCCCAATGTGGTTCAACAGGAGGCCGGGCGCATTATGCGTGTTGCACCTGGAAAAACAAAAGCAACAATATATGATATATGGGATGGAAACTCCCATATTATAAAGCACCAGCTTAAACATCGTAAAAGTGCTTACCGTAAGTTGGGGATAGAAGTCCCCGAAACCAGTAATAAGGATTTTGTATCTAAAGAAGAATCTGACGCACAACAAGCAATATTTTAACCGTACGCGCGTACGGCAAAAGCTCCTGTTTAAAAACAGGAGCTTTTTTTATGTACAAGGAAAAAATAAAGGGGGATGCTTGTTATGTTTGATTTTATTACTAATGTCTTTGATTTGTATTTAACCCAAATATCTGTAATTACAGATAATCTTGCAATAGCTATCATTGTTTTGGCAATAACTTCTAAGGTTGTTTTGTTGCCACTAGTGAAATTTCAAAGAAAGTATGCTATGGAGATAAGGGAAACTGTAACGCAATTCCAAGAAAGTATCGATACACAGCAAAAAGCAAAACTAAATTACGTCCCGTTTCTTTTAATAGGTTTAACTATAATTATACAGTTTGTTTTTTTGGTAAGTATAATTGTTCTCTTGAGAGAGCCACAAGATTATACCTATGTAGATTGTTTTAATATATATTTAATCCCAACCAATGAGTATCTTAACTTATTAAAACCCGATCCTACGATGTTAGCACCTATAGTAGCATCTTTATCAACAATTGTTTCGTCATTTGGTCCCAAGTTTTCCAAAACACAAAAGGTAGGCTATTTGCAGATGGTGTTCCCTGTAATGATTTTTATGGCAGGTATAAATTTGCCAGCAGGGGTTTCTCTTTATTGGATCGCAAAAAACATGTTTGCCATTGTAAAGACACAAATAAATAAGGTAAGGGGGGTGTCATAACAGGAAGGGCGTCTGGTTTTTTAAACACAAGGCTTCCTTACTGTTAATTATATGGGCAATAATAATACATACTTTAAATACATTATCTTCTTTTTAGGATTTGTAATGATTCTTAATATAGGTGATTTCTTTTTGACAGGTTATGCTCTTGAAAATGGTTTTGTGGAAGGCAACCCTGTGATGGATGTGGCGGTTAACACAATATGGTTTGGATTAATCAAGTTGGTTGTGGTACCCCTTAGTATAATAGGAGCATTGGTTTTGGTAGCAAAAACATATCACAAACTATCACCAGGCACAATGCAACGAATCCTTGTTTATTCTTTGGTATCTTTTATTATTTACTGGATGCCTTATTTAAATGTCTTTTTGTTTAAATTTTAGCAAAGGGGGTGATGGTTTATGTCATCGCAAAATATTACTTACTGGATCGACAAACCACCTGAAGAAGTTTTGCCGGTAATAGAAAAGGTGAAAAGTACAACACAGCTATGTAATGTTTGCGAAAGCAAACCTTATAAAAGCGGATCATGGATTACTATAAGCTATACAGATATGTACAAATCTCAAAATCGCAACCATGAAAAAATGAAAGAGGTTGAAGGTATGATTTTGGGGTTTCTTTTGCCTGTAGAAGTTCACATTGTAAGGAGGGAGTGATAATTTGTTTAGGTGTTGCTGTTCTTTAGGTATAGGTGTTATCGCATTGATAGGTTTGATTGCATTGGGAGTATATTATTGTTACAACCTGCCAACTCATACAAGTTTGGAATATGCTCGAAATGCGGAATTGAGAAATGAAATGGCTATAATTACAGAATATTCATGGGAAGAAAAAACAAAAGATAAAATCTTTTTACAAGGGGATTATCCATTACAAATTAAAAAAGCATACGGTCTTCCTGTTGTTTGGGGGGGGGTAGAAAAAGAAACCGAAGTGAATGTGATAGGAAGGTATTATGAAAATGATAAAGAGTTTAGGGCGTATTTAATTTATGAGCCCTTTGATTGGTGGGAAGATGAATTGCAAATGTAAGTAAAGTAGGGTTGTTTTGAATACAACCCTGCTATCAGGTTTTATAAAGTTGCTATTTTAAATAGCGTAAAAATTACCTTTTTAGAAGGAGGTTAATATGAAAAAGATAGCTTTTATAGGCCCAGAACAGACTAAACTGGTGGAAAAGGACC
>CAZBGG010000202.1:0-2669 GCA_964491305.1 uncultured Methanosarcinales archaeon | reverse complement strand
ACGTAAGACCTGCTAATACAGAGGCAGTTTCTGTAGATCCCAGAATCCTGCCGTTTTAACGGCGGGAGTATGTCAATAAACCTCATAGGCAATTTGCGTTCCCACCTAACGAGTGGGTTGTGTTTTGCTAATGAGGTTATAAATCACTTTACAGAAAGGAGGTTTTATTAATGAGTGACGTACGACATACTACAGCTCCAATTACTCCCGGAGATACTTATGAGGTCTTGTTAGATTCTTGGGATCAACAAATGGATCAGCAACAATTGGCAAAGATTAAAAATTGTTCACCACAAGTATCCACTCCCTTGATAGTAGGTCCAGGAGGGCTTGGTAAAACTGCATCTATCAATGATGCGTTAATTAAACTGGCGGAGGATAAGGGTTATACACCTATCGTTATGAAAGAATATTCATCTTATAATAAAATGATGGAACAAATCAATGAGATAGAACAAGAAGGTGGCAAACCTTTTTTGTTGGCTGAGATTAATATGTCTAATCACGAACCCGTTGATTTTTTGGGGGTAGCTGATCAAGAAGATATCGATTTGCCAAGTGGCCAACAAGAGGTGACTACCTTTAAGCCACCTGCTAAAATTAAGCTTTTATCAGAATATCCTAGTGCTGTTTTTCTTGATGAGGTAACTAATACACCTGATGGCCCACTTCGTAATATACTCATGAAAATGACACATGAACGCACAGTGGGAGAAATTAAATTCCATCCAGAAAATATAGTAGTTTGTGCTGGTAATGCTGAAGAAGATAGTTCTCAAGCAGAATCATTGAGTTCTGTGTTAATGAATCGGATGGCAAAATACACAATGGTTCCTCCCAAGGAACAAGAGTATTATTCTTACCTGTATGATAAGTATGGTAGTTTAAATGGTGTCACTGGTTTTATGACTAAATTAGTATCACAGCAAGGTGTTTTGGGTGGTGATGACACAATGGAACCAACGCTAACTAATCGTTCAGGAGAATTTGCGCTCGGAAATTTACGTGTTCTACAAGAAAAGCTTGATACAAATGAAATATCTCGAGAAGATTTTGAACGTCGTTTGACAAGAGGGGCATGTGCCAATATTGGTCCTCAAGGGGTCGATTTTGCAGCCTTTGTTAAAGAGAGTCGGATGTTAATGCGTGAAGTTGTTCAAAGAGATGAAGAATCTGTAAAGGACTATATCAAAGAACAAAATCTGAGTGCACCTAAAATGTATGCTTTAATCAGTCAAATCGCCAGTCATGTTCCAGAGAGCCCTGATGAAATTGATGACACATCTCAAATGGAAAAAGAACGTACTGATGTGTTGAATAAATTGAAACCTGTTATGGAAGCTATAAATGAGTCTAAGCCTGCTGAATTTATGGATTGCTTAATTACCACTAGTGATACATTTGCCTCAAATGCTCGTATGAGGCAAGAAGGTGTTGAAGGGTATATTGGCACATCTTATAATAAAACTTATGTGATAAATAAGTTGTTAGAGGGGCAATCATATGAAGAACTCAAACAATCCATGCCAGATTGGCGAGAATTAGATAATAAGTTTGATATGGTCTATGCTTTTTTGGGTAATACTGATGGTGAAAAAGGGCGCATTGATCCAGAAATAAATGGCAAAAAGAACCCTCTTTATTATCCAGATAACGCCAACGAGGTTCAACGTAAGTATCTTGCCTCTGTAAATTCACAGTTAATGGATAAGCAGGAATTCTTAACTGTAGCAACAAAGCATGCTAATCATAAAGAATTAGAAGATAAAGGTTTGTTAGAATCCTTAAATAATGAAGAAAGTAAGAAGCAATCTAAGGGGTTAAGATAAGTATTATAAGAACCGTCTTGTTTAACAGGACGGTTCTTACTGTATAAAAAATGATAAAATTAGCATTGGGAAGGGAAGCCAGAATTTGAAAAGGTGGTGGTATTTTTGTATTATACAAACGATGATGGGTTGATTTTTGAAGAAATGGATAATGGTTTGTGTTTGTTGCGTTATGAAGGACATTCTCGAAAGCTAGAGATACCTTCTGAAATACGGGGGCAAAAAGTTACGCAAATTATGGCATTAGCGGCACCCAAGAAAGAAATTGATGAGGTTGTAATTCCTGATTCAATATCTATAATTGGTAATCATAGTTTGTCTGAAAACAAATTAACACATGTTACTATCCCCGGTAGTGTAAAGCGCATAGGAAATAATGCCTTCCTAGGTAACCAGTTGCAGTTTGTAGATTTACAAGAGGGTGTGGAAATAATAGAATCAGGTGCTTTTGCAAAAAATTGTTTGCAAAATGTCGAGATACCCAATAGTGTTATTAAAATTAACAAATGGAGTTTTCTGGATAATAACATTGAAAAAGTAAATATCTCAAGTAATGTGCAAAAGATTGGTATAGGAGCATTTGCGAACAATGAACATTTAATTGAAGTGTCATTAGGGCAAAATATAGAAATTGATAATACTGCTTTTGGTAAAGAAACCGAAACATTAATATTAGATTATGATTCTAATAACCGCAATGTTGCAATTTATCATTGGAATGAAACCAACCAGAGATGGGAGAACCGTATTAAAGAACTACTACAAAAAAACAAAGAAATATCCCTGGGGAAATTGGGTAAAAAGGAGATTAATTTAAAATTGTAATAGAAAAACTGTGGC
>CAZBGG010000201.1:78-2692 GCA_964491305.1 uncultured Methanosarcinales archaeon | reverse complement strand
TAACTGCTTAGACTCCTGGAATTTGGCTCAACATTGTAGACAATGTCAATGCCATCTTCAAGCTGGTTTAGGTTATAACTGATTGTAATGTTCTTAGAAAATAATGGGATTTCCATGTTTCTGCCGTCGGCAGGCGATGCCTGCATCATTGTATAATCTATAGTTACATTTCCTTCTTTATCCTTATTCAAGGCAATATACTGCTTATTTCCTTCCCTGTCAGGATTCATATATAATCTAGGTTCTGGCATAACTTAGGGGAGCTCTTGTCACTTTATAATAGTTTCGGGTCAATATTTTGTAAAAAGGAAAATTTTAAATATATTAACTTCTAATTAACAAAATAAATGGTGTATGATTTGCGAAAAATTGAAAATTTTGTATTGCAAGGTCTGGAAATTAATTCTAGATATCCTTTCTCCAATCAACAATATAAACTGAAAAAAAAGCAGCAACTATTAAGTTATACGCTAAAATCGTTAATTAAGAAAGGAATAGTAAAGTCCTTTTATACTTTGATTGATTATTCAAGATTTGATGTTCTAAATTTTAGAGTATATTTTAAAGTGAACTTTCTCAGCGAGCAAAAGTATAAGGAACTGGTAGATTTCTTCGTTGATAATCCCTACACTTCCAAAGTAATATCCTGTAGCGGCCAATATGATTTAATCTGTGTGTTTTTTGCTAAGAATGCATCACAATTCAACAAGATCCTTAGGTCGTTTATGGAGAAATTCCCCGACCAACTCCAGAATTATATGATATTAACATCTGTTGTAGCCCATGAGTTTGGAAAGAAGTATCTCTTTGATAAAAACAACGAGCCGATTGATATTGTTATTGGTGGTGATAGAGTACCCGAAAAATTTGATAAAAATGATTTATTGCTTATAGATATGTTATCAAACAATGCCAGGGTAAATTCAGTAGATGTTGCAAAAAAACTGAACATTACATCCCGTTCAGTAATAAATAAAATAAAGGCACTGGAGAAGAAAAGTGTTATAAAAGGTTATAGGCCGATAATTAATCTGGAAAAAATAGGTTATGGTTCAAACCTTTTGCTGATTAAGTACCACAACGTTTCAACAAAAATAGAGAAAGAGCTTACTAACTTTCTAGCTTTGCATTCTAATGTGGTAAGTTACATAAAGGTTTTTGGTAATCACGATTTGGAAGTTGTTGTTGATACTAAAAACCAATTTGAATATAGGAAGATTGAAATTGAAATAAGACAAAAATTTGCTAATCTAATCCACAACATAGAAAATGTTCCAATATTCTCTGTTCATAAGATAAATTTTTTCCCACAATTTATTATGGATAGCAAAGATTAATTATGAAATCCCCCTTATCTAAGGGCTTAAACCAGATTCTTGAAGTCGCACTTTTTTAGGCTAGTAAAAATAGTATAATATAATATAATATATTATTTTTCTCCCAACATCGCTTCTATGGTTGATTCAAGGGCTCTATCTCGGTCATCAACTGAGTTTTGGTCTATTGAAACTGAATTTCCCTCGTATCTTGAAAAACTGCCAAAGCCAAAACCAAAATTAATTGAATTTACAACGATTATTCTGCCTGTATTTGGATGGTTGTAGCCATCATGGATGCAACTGAATTTTTCAAATCCCTTCTTCTTGGCAGTATCTAACAATTCATTGGCTCTCTTGAACCCTCCTGTTCTGATTGCAAGATCAAAGTTTTCCCTTTGTGAATCAATTGATCGGTATCCTGATGGAACTTTAATTGCTTCATCAAGTGTCCTTATAATTGCGTAAACTGGCATCCCCTTCAGAAAATCAGGCCTTGAAGATGCTTCTGAAAATTCTTCTTCCGATGTAAAAATGTAATCTGGTTTTATAGCTTTCATTTTACCATCTTTTTGGGCATAAACCTGTTTGTCTCCAAAAAACATATCAGCATCTTTTTCATTTACGGGGACTGGTTTTCTTTTAACTTCTATTTTTTCTTCTCCTAGAAGAATTTCCTTCATTCTTTCATAATCATGGGAGAAAATTGAGCCATTTTCAATATCAACAACATATTTGCCAGGCTTAAAGTATCCATAATCTTTTTTTACGTCAAAATAAATCTTTTCGCTTAAGGCATCATGCCAGTTGTTCCACACGGATTCAAGGAATGCATATCCTATATCGCCTTTATTTTCACAATCTATGCCTGCGGTTATTCTTCCTTCAGTAAGTAAATAGCAGGGTACCCTAATTCCTGCATCTTGTGAGTCTCTTATGGACTCGGCTACTCCTAGTATTCCTCTCCTGTTGAATGTTGTCCCGCGTATCTCATTCTCATTGCCTTTCTCATCAAGGCCTTTTCCAAGTAAAACAGATTCATCATACATTTGCTAAACCCCCGTAGTATAAGCATACCAAGGCCTGGGTGGATTCAAGACATATTTATATTTTTCTTTATTTTGTAGTAATAACATTCCTTTGAAAACTTTTGTTTCTGGTGCATAGAAGGGTAAGCTCCAAAGATAAATTGAACCTATTATTTATTGCAGTGGTCGAATTATTGTTATTCCAAAAATATGTAGAAGATGAATACCGCCATAGTAATATTGACAAAAGACTTAGTGAATATCAAAGAA
>CAZBGG010000201.1:0-68 GCA_964491305.1 uncultured Methanosarcinales archaeon | reverse complement strand
CGTTATCATTGAAGAATCATGTCCTTCAACTTCTTCACCAGGCTCTATATCTATAGTAACTTCTTCAC
>CAZBGG010000200.1:0-2695 GCA_964491305.1 uncultured Methanosarcinales archaeon | reverse complement strand
CTCCTTTCCTTTTAAGATTAAAGACTGTTTATTTGTAAAAACACTACTAACAACAAAGCATGCACCGACTGCATAAACACATTTGAACCAAATTCTGCAAGCCACAAATATAAAGATGTCTGCCTTCCTTTCCCCCATGCCCATATAACCAACGGGCTTACAATCAATAACACCAATATCATAAACTTCCTAAGAGTATATAAAACATTAATATACAGCGTCAGGAAAAATATCACCAATCTTAGCAAGATAGTACTTAACCAGTGATCGGTCATAAAAGCCAAGGAAAAGGATGAATGTGCAGCTAACTCTTGACCATCTGCATAGGGTAAAAACCTTGTTAATTCAAACACAAGTTCTTTGTTAAACTGCATAACTATTACCGCAAGAGGCAGAATGAGAGCCATCAATACCACAGTTATTCCAAGGTTCATTAATGCTTCCTTAGATTCTTCTCTCCCTTTTGGGTTCCCAGACATAAGCCCGATTCTAAACCCGGTAGTGATAATTGAGATAGTTAATAGAGAGAAGGCAATTAATAAAAACATCCCGTGAAACCTCTCAAGCAAATTCCATGTACTATCAGTAAAAACACCGCACTCTCGAAATGTACTACCACGAGGATTTAACGGATTTCTTTCCACCTCGCTTGCTGGAACGACCCTTCCTCCGTCTACCTCTACATCGAACAACACTGCAGCTCCAAATATCCCTGCTACATCATCATCAAGCCCCATGTCTTCTGGACTAGCTGGTTGAACTGGCCACATAAAAACCACAGTTTCAATTAGCTCTAGTTGCAACCAATCCGATAACGCCCTCGTTGCCCACATAATAGGAGACACTACGAGTCTTTCCAAGAAACTCATCTCCCTAAATTGTGCCTCGAGAAACTGCTCTCCCATCCAGATATCAGAATGGGATACATCATCATCTGCAAAAACAGGTGCTGGAATGAACAATCCTACAATTATAAGTAAGATGATAATTTTCTTCACAATATCCCCGGTCTATTGAGTTTTTCAAAATTTATTTTATAATATTGTTTCAGATTTACTTTCCGGGTTTTCACCCCCTTCCTAGTTAGTGTTCCTGCTTAGTTACTCCTGTTTCAATAATATGCCTTTCAAATTCCGCAGGAGTCACATGAATAGCGGTAGCTTGTTTGCCGTGTCGCAACAGGGCATCTCCCGTACCCTGTGACAAGAGAATATCTACCTGACCCTGAGGAAGATTTAATAATTCTCTAACAGCATCAATATCGGTATCGCTTTGCTTCATAAGCATAACCGTACCAGCATTGGTTAAAAGTGCTCTTCCTTGAGCGCTTTGAGTGAATTCATCGAAAGACTGAGTAGCTGTAATCAGCCCACCAGACCTCTTCCTTGAACGCCTAGAGAAGTTTTCCAAACTATCAGCACTACTTTCATATTTCATAAACCTCCACGCCTCATCTACCACTATCTGCTTCCTAATAGTTGGGTTTTTCTTCATAAACTTCTCCCATGACCAGTTTAGAAGAACCTGCATAGCAAAAGGACGCATAAATTTTTCTTCTAACTGGGATACATCAAAACAAACCAAATGCGAATGATGGATATTAACCTTTGATGGTCCATCGAAGATACCTAAAGTTCCTGTTGATAAAAACGGCTCTAAAACAGTAAGCATTCTATTGCAGTCTTTTTCTTGCAACCTCCGATAAATATCGGAGAATATGGGCATATCTTTCTTTTTACGCCCCACCATGCCCTTGGCAGAATGATCTTCATATAGAGAGTTGGGATCAGTGGTAAAGCCCCTTGAGTCATACTCGTCTCTTATTGCTGCTTCCACCTTTGAAAGCTCTTCTGCGGTTAATCTATCTCCTGCAACCTCAGCCATAGTAGCTATAAGGCTTTTCATATCCAGAATTTTGCCTAATAATTCTACCGATGAACCCTCGCTATTAACATCTTCTTCTAAATCAAAAGGATTTATCATCGCCGAGGAATCGCTTTGGAATTGAATATATACACCATTGTTGATTTGGCAAAGCCTATCATATTCACCTTCGGGATCTAGTATTACGGTTCTTATTTTTCTTAAGGAAGATCGAGCAGTATATAATTTAATAAAAGATGATTTCCCTGAGCCTGAAACGCCAAACACAGACATGTTGTGATTGTCAAGCACAGGAGGTCCAATAAAGAGGTTGTACAAGACAGGCGCTCCCGTAAAACGATTAACCCCCCATGGAACTCCCCCTTGATGAGCTAATTCAGCGTTGTTGCATGGAAAGATCGATATAGCTCCCCCGAGTGATACTGTATTGTATCTGTCCGCTAATAAATTTTCCCCGATAGGAGCTACTGACTTAAATCCTTCGGTTTGCTCACCCATAATACACATCCGCATATACGCTGATTTTCCGCCTAAGCTCTCTTCCAGCATTCTTCCTTTTTTGTTTAGTTCTTCTAGTGAATCAGCAGCCAGCATGATCTGAATGGAAAGAAAAAATGCTTTTTCTTGATTGCTTTGAATTGCTTCTCGAAGTTGCCATGCATCCTCTACCCGTCTTTGTAAAACCGACATATTATGAATATTCCCTTTGTTTTCGTCTATCATTAACTGGGATTTATGTTGAGTTATTTTATGGGTAAGACTTTTAATTACTTCATGATTTTCTCCAGGATATAAATGGAAGGACACATTT
>CAZBGG010000199.1:0-2750 GCA_964491305.1 uncultured Methanosarcinales archaeon | reverse complement strand
CTTCACTCATTGCACAATCTGTTATTAGGTCCTGCATACTCCTTTGTCTAGCCTCAAGGCAATTAGTATCTGTATCAAGCATTGAAAAGACCCACCCTTCTACAAGGTCTTCATGAAAGTCCCTCTCCCTGTCTTCTGGCTCAGAAGTAAGAACTTGCGAAAAAACAAACAATAGGACAAACGAAACTATCAAAACTATTATCAACAAACCCACAATCTCAATTTGCGCTCTTTTCATTAATACCTTACCTCAAATTTAACATAACCAAAATAGCGTTCATCAACTCTGGGGTCAAAAAAAACTGTAGGGATATACGAAAGCTCAGCCGAAGTTGCATCTTCATTAGTATTATCATATAAAACATAACCATCATCATCAACAATTTCCGGCTCGGGATAAATTATATCAATCTCTATCAATGTATTTGGATAAATTTTATTGTATTTACCTTCATTCTCCTCCATCGTTTCATTAAACCCCTTCAGCTTAAGCAAGTCAAAACAATTAGATTCATCGTATTCTATAGCCCCTCTTGAACAAAGAACCTCTGGAGAGTGTCTAAACCTCTCTGTAGCATCTTCAGCTAGCCTTATCATTTGCTCCCTTATTTCTTCATCAGTCTGAGTTTCCGAAAAACTGGCATAAAATATAAGCCCAAATACTAGTAAAAAGAAAAAAACGATTAAAACTAAAATCGTCTCCATCATCTTCATTTGTGATTTCTTAAGCATTTTTAATAGACCCTCGGACAACCTTGTCTATAAATGTTCCTATTAAGCCCTGCCAAATCTTCACTTGTTTCATGTAAGGACCCCGCATCACTTATCGGAAAATCATCATCAAAATCAACATCATAATGTTGATTCAAATCCTCTATATAATATTGGGCAGAACCATCCGAATCATCATAATGTTCATCACACCCATAACAATCTCTATCTTCGTCTCCACACTCATCTTCAAGCTCAGAGCTTTTATCTTTATAGATATTATTAATGTCTTTGTATCTTAACATGGCTTTTCTCACATTACACACATAATCATCCTTTGAATCAGAATAAATAGCCCCTATAAGCATTTGTATTCCAACATAAGGCACAGCATCTTTCTTATCTTCTATATTATCACCAACCAGTCGAGTAAAACCTTCTCTATCTACTGAAGTAAACGTCACCTCTCCATAATCTTCATTTGACTCATCAGGATCAATGAATAAAATATTTGATCTCTCTTTCACACTATCAGCTACACCATCAAAATCATCCAAATCAAATTCATCAGGATCCATAAAAAATACAAAATTATGCTGGTTCTCCCCTTCATCACTAATAGTTAAACCGTTATCTAGATCGTGGTATTCTTCATTCAAATAAATATTATCCCTTACTTGTGAAACCACCTCACCAGATAAATCACAGTCTTCATCACAAACAAATATAAACCTGTGTTCAGGATCTGTTAAATAAAGAAAATTTGTAACATGATAAGGGGCTTGCCAGGGCAAAGTCCACAAAATTAAATGGTCCGAATCGATATCTTTAGAAGAAAAGATTGGTTCAAGATCCATCCATTCCGGCGCCATGATGTCTCTCCCTCCAAATGAAAACTCCTGGTCACAACCATAATCAGTACATGTATCAGCGTTACAAGAAATTTCCAGGTCAACCCCTCCAAACTCAACATCCTGGGCTGTTCCAGCAGCCTGGAGACTTGAGGAGGCCAAACTTCCCACATCCTGTAATATCTGGGCAGCAATCTGAGTTTCTCCAGCTTCCCTGTAATCCATTGCAAAATTCACAAAAAACATTAACACTACAGCTCCAGCTATCAAAACAAATATCCAGTTAAACTGAACCTCAACTACACCTCTTTTTAATCCCATTTTTAATCAGTTACTTCAACTGTATCTCCTCGACCTATTAAAGTCACACTAAATCTGCCATCAGTTACATTCCTGCAAACACAATAATCTTCACAAAAGTCATCTCCATCATCTACTTCTATATCAGCAAAATCTATATACAAATCAAATTCATCATCTGGATAAAATGCAATATTTTGCCCCTCATCAAGCCAGGTATCACATATCATTGGATAATCATCACAAATATCATCCGGTAATTGTGCTATGGAATCTGCGTCATCCCCTTTATCACTATCCAAAAAACAAACCCTTTGAATATCGCCCGGGGTTCGGAAAGATTCCTCACGCATGGTTCCATAATCTCCCTTCATCTCCTCAAATGTGTTTTCTAACTGATTTTTAAACTGGACTTCTTCAATCTCATCTGCATGTGATATAAGATCTCCCAGCCAACCCACTCCAAAATAAAGCATTAAACCTATTATCAAAAGAGTCAAAATATATGTAAACATCTGTGCAGGGACCTGCGCTTTTTTATTTTTTTCTATTTTTTCCATTTTCTTTTCCCTCCTCTTCTGAACTAAAATTATCATTTACCTTATTAAGTAAATTTTTCTTTTTTTTCTCAGGGCTCTCTTCCTCTGTGAACTTTGAGAGAACTTGTTCCCTTTTCTTTTGCTTTTCTTCCTGTCTTTTCTTTCTCATCTTATCAATCATTTCTTGTGTTGAACCTGTATCTTCAAGTTCTTTATCTTTAACTACTGCCCTTTTTTTGGTAGGAGGTCCTGGCGGAGCTTGTTGTGATGGATGCCCTCGTCTTCCACCCCCTGGCCTGCCAGAAGATTGAACTACATTTGAAGGCGGAGCTTGTTGATCAGGCACTCT
>CAZBGG010000198.1:0-2753 GCA_964491305.1 uncultured Methanosarcinales archaeon | reverse complement strand
AATTTTTCGAAAGTTTTATAAAAAAAGTTGCCTAAAGGCTTTAATAATGTCTTTTTGGATTATAATGATTAATGCTTTGCATCTAGGTATGTTGAATTAAGGAGGTGTTAAATGTAGCAGTACATTTAAGAAAATATTTTAGGATATGTTCCGTATTATTCCGGGGTGTTCCGGCAAAATTATTTAGGTTGTTCCATCTTTCCTTACATGTGGCTTTATTAGATAAAAAGGCCGGAGGTACTTAAAATGAAAAAAATATTGAGTGTGTTAATTGGGGTTTTGCTTTTAGCTTCCATTGGATTTGCAGTGGAACCTGGTAAGGCACCACAAAGATTTGATGAGGAAACTGTCAGGCAAGCGGCTGTAATGGATACTCCAGCAGGTACAGAAGCGAGGTTCATGCAGCTTGAAAAAGCTATGGCAGAGAATGTAATTATGGGGCAAAGAGCATTGGAAGTAATGCTGGAAAAGAATCCTGAAGCAAATACAACTGAGCTTGAGCGTGTAGTTGCTGAACTTGAAGTGATTAAAGAAGAAATTGAGGAAAAACTGCAGATGGATGATTTTCAGGGTAAGGAAGCATCTGAATTAATAGAAGAATTTGCAATAATGAAGGAAGAAGGCAGAAACCTTTCGAATGAATTCAGGGAAAGTGCTAATGAATACCTCGATGAAGAAGATAGGCTACAAATAAGAGAAGAAGCGAGACAGAGGGCAGATGAAGAGATTGGAGAAAAAAGGCAGCAAATCCAGGAAAAGATAAGAGAGCAGAATGCTGAGCAGGTGGAACGTGTACTTGAAAGAATGGGTACACAAGACCCTGAATTGGTTGAACAGGTAAGGAATGGAGAAATAAATCCAGGAGAAGCGATAAGCCAGGTAGCAAGGGAATTTAGAGGTCTTAGTGAAGAGAGAAGTCAGGAATTCAGAGTACAAACAAATGTTGAAAGAAGTGAAAGAGCTGAAAATGCACAGGAAGCTGTAGGAAGAGCAAGAGAAAACATGGAACTGATGATGAATGAGAGAGCCAGCGAAAGGATGGAAAAGGTTGAAGATAAACTATTCCAGGTAAGGGAAAGAATTAAAGAGAATATTCCTGAACAAGCAAAAGCAAACCTTGAAGAAAGGATGGGCTCACCAGAAAGAGATCAAAGGAATCTTCCAATAAATAACGAAGAAGATAAAAAAGGGGAATGATATGATGAGAAAAGAAACATTAATTTTTGTCGGAGTATTGCTTTTGATTGCATTAACAGCTTGTGCTCCGGAAGAACAACCATCAGAAGAACAACCATCAGAACCTGATGAAGGAACAGAAGACGATGAAATCCAAGAAACATTGGAAGAAAGCATGATTTCAGAAGAAGAAGAGCTGGAAATTGGTGAAATGGTTTAATATTTTTTTTCTTTTTTTCTTTTTGGCGATTACTCATTAATTATCAGAAATTTTTTTAGCAAAAAGAATAGATTAGTGTTATATTTATGGGACAGCTAATCGCCTTCTATGTTCAGTTGACCTTTTTTAATAAATTCCTATGATTATAATTGATTAAATTAGATGTTTTATTAACTTATCATTAATACAAAATTATTTAAACTTTTTTTATTTTACACAATTGGTGGAATTTTGGAGCCAATAATAGAACCATTGCAAGACGGCCCTTATAAGGTAAAAAATCTCAAGAAGATTGTTTCTTCTAAGGGAGAGGATATAAAAACAGAAGAATGACCTGTGCTCGTCCAGAAAATTAACTAATTTTAAGAAAAAATTGTAAAAAAAGTTAATTTATTAGCTAATCTAAAACGTTATCGGAGTTCCTTGTTTATGTAATGATACATTAATCCCGGGGAGATTGTAATCGTCTCTATACATACAAGAACTCTTTTTTTTAATTTTTCAACAGAGCTTTTGTGTCGGCTGAATTTTTAGGTAGTAATGACCTGTTTTATCATTTGCTTTGCCCAGAAGATTTAGTAAACTAAATCAAAGATACTATTTCAGATGCAAAAATTTAAAAATTTAATAAAAAGATAGATGATAACTGCTTTCAGTGGATTAACCAGATTTTAAGAATATGGAAACTCAAGAAGTGATTAAAAAAAGAGCAAAATTGGCCTTTGAAATTCTTGCAAAAAGTCAAGGGATTAAAATAAAAGATGAAGACTATCCAGAAATCACAACAGAAGATGAAAAAAATGCAACCTATGATCTCAAACATAACATAATCAACATACCTCCAAAGAATGCAAACTCGCTTTCTTCCTATTTTGAAGAAGCTTCTCACGCATTAAGATGCTACGTTGAAAAAAAAAGGTTAATAAACAGAATCTTGCCTTATAAACATGATGTACAAGTGGACGAATTTTATGGAAGAATTGGAGAAATCTTGGGTAGGGATTTAGTTGAGGGGACTGAACTTGAATTTCTTTTGGATGCTGAAGAAGGAAAAGATTTTACTTCAGAAGATTCTAAAAGAAAAATTGAAGCTAAACTTGGGAAAATTGAAAAAAGTAAATCAAAAATTGAAGATGCAAAAGGTGTAGAAACCGCAATCTTAAATGAGATTCAGAACCATATCAACGAAAGGCACGACTTTTTTTGTGACAGGCTTTACCAATTTAGTCGGGGAGATATAGAATTTTCTAAATTTTATGAAGATTTGGGAAATTTAGTTAAAAAAAATGAAGAACATTATAAGTTACTTGAAAAAAGAAATTTTAAAAAAAATTTTACTGGACTTACTGGAGAGGTG
>CAZBGG010000197.1:0-2755 GCA_964491305.1 uncultured Methanosarcinales archaeon | reverse complement strand
AATATGTGCAAGATTAGGATGAAGTTTTAAAACATTGTTTCCCCTTTCTTTATCCTTTGTGTACGCCTCGTTGATGAACACAAAGAAACTCCTTCCAAGTCCAAAGCTGGGTTCAGCTACAACATGAGGAACAATTTTCTCTTTGGTTTTCTCATCAAAAATAGAAAGGTCTTTTCCGCTATGTTTTATGTGCTGGTTAAGGTCATAGTCTGTCCTATTCGCTGTACCTGTAAGTTCCTTCCAACCAAAAGGAAAGTTGTAATCAATGTCCCATGTATCAAGAGCATAATGACTCTTCTCGTTGTCCAGATGCTGTCTTAATCTAAAGTTATCAGGATTAGCTCCAAGATTCAAATAGAAATTAAGAGCACAATGAAGCCAGTAAATGTGCCAAGGAGTCTTTATTATCCCTTTTTCATGAGCAACCTTTCCAGTTATTTTCTCTGTTTTTTCAATACCCTTCTCCTGCATTTCTGAGGTCAATATGTTGAACTCGGTTCCATAAGCCTCCTCCACCCAAGGACAATGGTTAGTATCGTTTGGATGAATAAAATATTCAATCTCCATTTGCTCAAGTTCCCTAACCCTGAATAAAAATTCTCTTGGAGATATCTCGTTTCTAAAGGCCTTGCCAATTTGCGCAATTCCAAAGGGCAGTTTTGCTCTGGAGTTTTCAACAACAAACTTAAAGTTTGTGAATATAAGCTGAGCGGTTTCAGGCCTTAGGTACGCAATATTATCGCTTGAATGTTTTGGTCCTATGTTTGTAGTGAACATCAGATTAAAGCCCTTTGTTTCTTTAAAACAATTATTACAATACGGGCATTTCAGGTTATTTTCCTGTACTAGATCGTTTATCTTTTCGGCCCCAAGGCCGTCCGCAGGGATTTTAAGTTTTTCTTCGATAAAATGGTCTGCCCTTACCTTCTCTTTACATTTAGAACAAGTAAGCATTAAATCCATAAAATTGCTTGTATGCCCGGAAGCTTCCCAGACCTTAGGATGAGTTACAATCGAGCCATCTATACCAAAAACATCGTCCCTTTGATGAACAAAAACTTTCCACCAATTATTCTTTATATTGTTATTAAGTTCTACGCCTAAAGGACCAAGGTCAAAAAATCCTGCCAGGCCACCATATATTTCTCCTGTTTGGTAAACAAATCCTTTTTCCTTGCAGAACCTTGTAATTTCTTCAACACCCGCCATATTAAAACAAAAAGTAATTTTGCTCTTATATAAATGTTGTTGTGGATATCTCTTTATTAAAAATCTCACAGGATAGGCCACCATAGACCTGCCTTTACTATATTTTTGCTTTTAGTGACGAGCCAACATAGGAAACTTCCTTTTCTCTTCGTATTTCTCTTACCAGAAAATCTTTATTATTTTTAAAAAAAAAGAAATTTAGACTTCATATTTTAAAAAAATCTTTACTAATACCAAGAAATATTCGGGATTGTCAAATAAATTCATTAAAATTTTTCAAAAGGTTTATCTTCTTCTAGAACTCTACTTATAATGGTGAATTATCATGGGAAAATTTTTTACAGGTCTGCTTGTAGGGTGTTTGATAGGATATTGGTCAGGAGTTCATTACCCGGACGCGCCTTTTCGTAAATATTTGCCTTTTGATAAGCAGAGTGAAAAAGTTTGCGAAATATCATATAAGCCTTCGCCCATGGACAAAATATTGGAAGACCAAAAAAAGGGTATGGGTGATTTTGAGTGTAAAATGACAGATACTTTTTTATATGAATTAGTTTCTGACATAGAAAAAAAGTTGGATAAATATGAAATTAATAATAATTGGGCCGCAAGGCTCGGGGAAAGGTACACAAGCAAAAAAGATAAGTGAAGATTTGCAGATACCGCACATATCCACAGGAGATATATTTAGGCACAATATAAAAAAAGAAACGGAGCTTGGGAAACAAGCTAAGAAATACATCGACAAAGGAGAGCTTGTTCCGGATTCACTTACCACAAAATTGGTTTTGGATAGACTTTCTCATATAGATTGTAAGGCAGGATTCATCCTCGACGGTTACCCAAGAAATCTTTTTCAAGCAGAAGCCCTGGACGAGTCGATAGATATTGATTTCTCAATACAGGTTGAGGTATCAGACAAAGAATCTCTAAAGAGGATCTCAAAAAGAAAAACCTGTACATCGTGCGGCGCAATCTTCTCTGAAAAAGATGTAAAAAAGTGCAACAAATGCGGCGGAAGTGTTATAGTCAGAGAAGATGACATGCCAAACACAGTTAAGAAAAGGTTGCAGATTTATCATGAGAACACCAAGCCAGTCATCAAACACTACCAGAAAAAAGGGAAATTAGTCAAAGTAAATGGTGAAAAGGATATAGAATCTGTCTTCAATGAAATAAAAATAAAAATAAAAATTTAGCTTAATCCTCCTCTATAGGTTCAAACATCAAATCATCCATTTCTTGGTCCTCTTGCTCATTACAGAAATATTGGGCTTCCATTTCTTCCATCAAGTTTTACCCCTCCTCTTTTAGAAAACTTGAAAAAAGGCAAAACAAAGCTGATATATAAACCTTTTGTTTATCCTTTGTATTCTGCTCCTTCAAACGATGTACCCAAAAAATAAATTTTTGTTTTTTGTTGGTGATAAAATTGTTTTTTAATAATCTTCGTTAAACAAATGAAAAATAGTCAAGCCATTTTGTAATCAAATTAATAATCAGAGGATGACATTTTCAAGAAGAAGTTTTATATATCAATGAACAA
>CAZBGG010000196.1:784-2755 GCA_964491305.1 uncultured Methanosarcinales archaeon | reverse complement strand
AGGATTAGTTGTCTTTTTCTTAAGTACTTAGCTTTTTTTCCAGGCAACTATTCCTATAACTACCAAATCAACAACAGGGATAATATAAAGAAGGGCTAACCAACCCGGCCAATTGACTTTTTCAAAAAGTTTCCAGAGCCAGATTATGAAAAATACTGCATAAATTAGACCCGATAGAAGGGTTAAAGTTAAAATAACTAATGAGTCAAAGTATTGATATATATCTGGACCCTTACTTAAAAGATAAATACCTACAATAACATTAACACCTATAATTATCCATGGCCACCAGTGCATTCCCGAAGCCCTGTAGGCAATAATGGTGTTCCCTATAATAGGTATCCAGGCCAAGACAAATAAAGGATCATTGGCTTTTCTTCCCACAAACATAAAAGCCATGGATTTATATATGTAAATCAGTGATACAAGTGCTATAATTACTAAAATCCCAAGAGCTATCAATGCACCTGCCATCATAAACGCTCCAAATAAATCTACTATAGTCTCCGCATCTATATCTATTCCTAGTTCATATGGCATTTTCCATAGCCTCCTATTTCAAGTTATGCAATTTATGATTTTTATTTTTTCAAGGGCAGGAATTATACCCTCCTTTTTGCTTAATAATAAGTACTTAGCTTTTTTTCCAGGCAACTATTCCTATAACTACCAAATCAACAACAGGGATAATATAAAGAAGGGCTAACCAACCCGGCCAATTGACTTTTTCAAAAAGTTTCCAGAGCCAGATTATGAAAAATACTGCATAAACCAATCCGGATAAAATAGCTATTGTTGAAAAGATCAATGAGTCAAAAAACATCATTGGCCACATGATCAGTAAATAAATGCCAATAAATATCCATGGCCACCAGTGCATGCCAGAGGCTCTGTAGGCAATAATGGTGTTTCCTACATAAGGAATCCAGGCTAATGGAGCTAAACTATCTTTAGCGTTTTTTCCAATGTACATAAAAGCCAGGGATTTATATATGTAAATCAGTGATACAAGTGCTATAATTACTAAAATCCCAAGAGCTATCAATGCACCTGCTAGTACTCCAAGAATTCCAAAATCATCTAACATAGTTTATACCTCTTTTATTTTTTTATAAAGGAATCTTCTTTCTCTTTTTATTATTTTCGGGTTTTTCATATAAAAAAACCATTGTATCTACAAAGGATTGTGATTGAAAAAGAAAAAACAAAAAGAGGCTTTAAGCCTCTTTATAATAAACCGTTTCAACGTCTTTGTCTCCTCTTCCTGAAAGGTTGAGCACGACTATAGTGTCACTTGTAACTTTGTCTTTCATTTTTTCAAGGTATTTAACTGCATGGCTGCTTTCAAGGGTAGGAATTATGCCCTCTTTTTTGCTTAAGAGGTAAAATCCTTCCAGTGCTTCTTCGTCTGTAATTGTTGCATGTTGCAGCCTGTTGTTTTTTTTGAGCATGCTGGCCTCGGGTCCAACACCTGGATAATCAAGCCCTGAAGCGATGCTGTAAACTTCTGCTGGGTTTTGGTTTTGATCCATTAGAACATAACACCTGAACCCATGGATCTCCCCCGGACTGCCTAAAGTGAGGGAGGCGGCGTGTTTTCCTGTCTCAAGGCCGAGGCCTGCCGGCTCCACGCCCACCATGTTCACATCTTCATCAATGAAATCGCTGAAAAGACCCATTGCATTGCTTCCTCCGCCTACACAGGCAACCAGGTAATCCGGGAGTTTTCCCTCAATTGAGTTTAACTGCTGTTTAGTTTCCCTGCCGATTACACTTTGCAGGTCTCTTACGATCGTCGGGTAAGGATGTGGACCGACGACACTTCCAAGCAGATAATAAACATGCTCGTTTTCTACCAGATAAGTAATGGCCTCATCAACAGCTTCCTTCAATGCCTGCCCGCCGGCGGTGACTTCCACAACTTTTGCACCCAAAAGCCTCATACGATAAACGTTCATTTTTTGCTTTTCC
>CAZBGG010000196.1:0-774 GCA_964491305.1 uncultured Methanosarcinales archaeon | reverse complement strand
TGAGCCCATGAAAATTCTGCATTTCATGCCAAATAATGCGCAGGCTGTTGCAGTGGCGACGCCGTGCTGCCCTGCTCCAGTTTCAGCAATCACTTCTGTTTTTCCCATGTGTTTTGCAAGCAATGCCTGGCCGAGGGTGTTGTTTATTTTATGGGCTCCTGTGTGGTTGAGGTCTTCTCTTTTTAGATACACTTTAAATCCCAGGTATTCACTTAACCCTTGCGCATAATAAAGCGGAGTTGGCCTCCCGACGTAGTTTTCAAGCATTTCCCTTAACTCATGCTGGAATTTTTCTGTGTCTTTTATCTGTTCATAATTTTTTGCAATTTCATTCAGGCTTGTCTTTAGTTGTTCCGGAACAAATTGTCCTCCAAATTCATCAAAGTACATAGTTACACCTCCATTTAAGTTTGGTTAATTGAAAAATATGTGTTTAAAATTGATTAAAGAATTAATTTATCTGCCGCCAGAAACCCTTTGCACGCTTAAATATAGTAATATCCAGAATTAATTCACCCACTCCACGGTAAACCACTTGTTGGTGTCATGTTCATAATATAAACAGTTGATTTATTTAAAGGTTTTGGTTGATTTTAAGTTCACACATAAGAACAAAAAAAATTCATTGTTTGTGACTTAAGTGCGAAATGAGTTATGTACTTTGTAAAACAATAAGAATCCAAACCCTTAAAATCATAAATTTTTAACTCTTACAACAAAAATAACAAAAATTTTGGGTTTATTAGTTGCAAGCCCTTCCCCAACCTAAACAGG
>CAZBGG010000195.1:0-2807 GCA_964491305.1 uncultured Methanosarcinales archaeon | reverse complement strand
AGTGAGGGCAATTCCTATGTAAATTTAGTTGTTGATGAAAGTTTTGCTTATTTTGTAGAAACCAACGGTAATAGGCGTGTAACAAAAATTAATAAAACTACAGGAGAGTTTGTTCTTGAATCAGGATATATGTCCGGTATACGTTTTCCACGTTCGATTGATGTTAGTGAAGACTATGTTTTCGTATCTGCGAGTTCTGACATTTTTGTTTTTAATAAAGAAGATCTTAGTTTAGCAAATACTTTTTCAGATCATGCGAGCACAGGCATTGATCTTTTTTATAGCGGGGGTTTTCTTTATAGTGGTAGTAGTGATAATATAATTAGGAAGTTGGATATTGATTCGGGTAATGAAGAATGGAACTTTACCTCTCCAGACAGTGTTAATACTGTTTTTGTTGATGAAACAGGATTTGTTTACGCAGGGGGAAGACCTTGGGCTCAAGGTATTATTTTTAAGCTTGATCAAAATGGTCAACAAGTTTGGAACTTTACGAATCATGAAGTCATGGTTAACAGTGTCTTTGTGAGTGATGGTTTCATGTACAGTGGTAGTAGTGATAATAGTGTTCGTAAGGTGAATATTAGCTGTATGGATCTAGGAGGAAGTGATGAGGCTTGTGAAGAGTGGAAATTTGAAGGTCATACTGGTACTGTTAGTAGTGTTTTTGTTAGTGATGGTTTTGTTTATAGCGCCAGTTTTGATAATAGTGTTCGTAAGCTGAATGCTAGCACAGGTGAAGAATTAGCAAAGTTCGGAGGTCATACACGAAATGTTCAAAGCGTCGTGGTTGATGATGAAGGTTTTGTTTATAGTGCTAGTAGTGATGGTTCTGTTCGTAGGATTAATCCTTTCGAGCTTCATTTTACTAACATAGGAAAAGAAGTTGGAGGAGTGTTTCAAGGTAATTATTATGAAGGAATTGAAGCATTAGAGATTTATGATACTACAGGAGATGGCTTTGGGGATACAGGTTCTGATTATCCTCTTGAAGCAGGTTTTTTCAGCAAGTTTGTTGGTTCAGGTTTTGATTATGGCCCAAGGACATCTAGGGTTCCGGAGTTGGACTCTTGCATAGTTATAGATGATGAATTACCTTTTGTTCTTACTGCTGATTTAATCAATGAATCTGGCGATTGTTTAATTATTGAAGCGAACAACGTCAGAATTGATGGTCAAGGTCATAGTATTAGTGCTTCTGGTTTCGCTGTTGTTAATAATGGTAGCGTGGTTTTTAATGATGTTAATATAATAGGGGATTTAGATTTAAAAGAAGATAGTGATATCGAATTTGAAGAAGTTACATTTAATGGAAATGTTTCATCCAGTTTAGGTGTTAGCTTCGAGATTCGAGAGTCTAATATTGTTACTAACAGTAGTTTTAATTTTGAAAATTTATCCATTTTTAATTCTGAGATTAGCGGTTTAGAACATAGTGTTGTTGGAACTTTATTAATAGATTTTTCTAATGTTAGTGGTGTTGATGGTTTTGTTTCTGGTGATGCGTTTTTTAATAATAGTGACTTTGTTTTCTCAGGAGACTTCTTTGAAGGAACAGCTGTCGCTTCTTTTAATAATGTCACTGCCAGCAGTGCTTTCGCGGTTTCTGATTCTTTGCTTTTTAATAATACTATTAATGCATCTTCTATGCATGTTAATGCGAGTGGGGATTCTTTGATTGAGAATAATTCTTTTGTTGGTGTGGGGGTTTATGCTTCTACTACTTTGCCTTCTCTTGATGAGGTTTGGATTTATGATTTGCCAAATCCAAATGATGTTTCTTTTTTAAGTAGTAGAGGTCTTTTTGTTGATGATATGATATATTTTATGTTAAGAACGGAGTCTTCGGAGCGGACTTTGTTTGGTGTTGATTTTGATGGGGAGAATATTTGGAACTTTACTACTGGGGATATGCGGGGCTATGTTTTTGATGAAGATTTTGTTTATACTGGGGATTATAATCGTAATGTTGTTAAGACTAATTTGAGTTGTATGGTTGAATTTAATGATCATTCGTTGTGTGAGGTTTGGAGATTTAGAGGTCATGATCATAATTGGATTAATGGTGTTATTTTAGGCGAGAATGGTTTTGTTTATTCTGCAGGGCGTGATGAAACTATTCGTAAGATTAATGATACTTGTATGACTTTGTATGAGGATGATGAAGCTTGTGAAGTTTGGAGCTTTGAAAATCACACAGGCTCTGTTTATAGTTTGGTTTTTGATGAAGATTATATTTATAGTAGGTCTTTAGATAATACTGTTCGTAAGGTTTCTTTGGATGGTGAACAAGTTTGGAGTACAAATGTAGGTACAACACCTCGGCAGGTTATTGTTGGAGATTATGTTTATGTTAGAAGAAGTGGGTATTTGCATGTTTTAGATAAAGAAAATGGGGAAGAACTTAGAAGTTTAGATTTTGGCTCTGGTATGTCTTCTACGAGTATGGTTTTTGATTCTCAAGGTAATATTTATGTAGGGTTTTCGGATGGTGTTGTTAGGAAGTATGATTCTGATTTGGAGTTAGTTTGGATTTTTGATCGTCATTCTGCTTGGTCTTCTGTTTCTTTGTTTGATGATTTTTTGTATGTTCATTCTTCTGATAGTAATGTTTCTAAGCTTGATTTGGATGGTAATATTATTTGGACGTATGATGATCATTTTGAGCGAGTTAGTGGTTTGTTTGTTAAGGATGATTTTGTTTTTACTATAGACTCTAATGAGACGCTTCGTAAATTGGTTGAGAAATCGCCTGTTTTTAATTTGAATTATTATGTTGGGGTTGAAGGTTTTAGGGTTTTTGATAG
>CAZBGG010000194.1:2088-2823 GCA_964491305.1 uncultured Methanosarcinales archaeon | reverse complement strand
GTATTGTTCAGCATTTGCCTGGAAATAAGGAGCTTTGTAAAGTAGCTCTTGCCCGTCGCCGAGGAGACTTCGACCAAAATGGGGACTCTTTTTTATCGCCTCAGTTGCTCTTGCAAATAGGCAATGACTTCAGAAATCGAACTGCATCGGTACTCTGAAAGGAGCCGCTTCTCCTCTCTTTCCAAGAATTCTTCTGCCTTTTCCATGTAAGGCCATGGTTTGCGCTCATTTTAGGGAGTACCTCGGATTATGTATTACTCTAAATTACTGTAGACGCCATGATTTTTAAAAGTTGTCAATGCCCTCATAGGAGAGCCATACAATTGCATCAAAATAGAGAAAGGCAATTTTTAAATCGAAAAATATTTAAGGCATTTTAGGGCATTATACCCAAAAATTAACTTTTGGTGTAAATTTAACATGGACATTAATGATACTCAAATAAGATTTGATATAAAGGAAAATGGAGATTATGAGGACATCTATGAGAAGGTTGATCATAAAGGCATAAACTTTTTCTTAGAAAAGATTTACAATGATGATTATCTTATTCCTTCTTTTCAGCGTGAATTTGTATGGAACAAAGATAGAGTAATAATGTTGCTAACTTCGCTATTTAGGGGTTACCCCATAGGGTCACTTCTTCTTTGCCCAATAAATACACATACTAAAAAATTTTACAAACCTAAGACTTTTAATTACATATACAAGGATGAGGGTTCATGATATATTGTG
>CAZBGG010000194.1:0-2078 GCA_964491305.1 uncultured Methanosarcinales archaeon | reverse complement strand
GATGGCCAACAAAGATTGACTTCCATATTTATGTCTTTTAGCAAGAAGTATAATCTTACAAAGGAAAATGAGGGAGATAAATTTTATAGATATTATGTAAAAATACATATAAACAATTTTTCTGAAAAACTGGAAAAAAACAATATTACCTTATCAGTGGAGGCTAAAGAAAAATACGACATCCCTTTTGTGGAAGATGACACGTATTTATTTCCATTGTACTTGCTATTCAATCATGATGATGAGCTGAGAGAATTGATTGAGAATTTTACAAAATCCTTCTCCAAAAAAAGTAAAAGAGATAAGAATGAAATATTTCGGGAAGCAACTTACTTATTTAATTCAGGGTCTAAAGGTATATTTTCCAGACTTTTCAATAAAGATTTAATTCCATATATTATCTTAAGTAATGAAGCAAGTAGTAATATCGAAAGAGTTTGTGATATGTTTGATAAATTGAATGATACAGGTATAACACTTGATGATTTTGATAAGATATCTAGCAGACTTTTTCCAAAAGGGATTGACCTCAGAAAACTTTGGTACGAATTCTTTAAAAAATACCCTTATATCAGGAAATATAAGATACCACCTATTGATATGATAAGGGTTATGAGCTTAATAGAACAGAAAGAAGAAGCTGATGAGAAAAATAAGGGATGGGATTTTTCCGTACAGCTCAAATCTATTAAAAAATACATGGATTCTTTTTCAGATGAATCACACCTAGCAAATAAACTCAATGATGCATGTAAAGCAATGAATGATTCATTATCACATTTAAAAAACAACCACGGTTTGATATCAAGGAGATATATACCACGCAATCCTGTTTTGATTGTTTTTGCAGCTGCCTGGCATTTTGTCCAACAAATGGATAGAAGGTATCAAAGCCAGTATATATCCAAATTAGAAAGATGGTATTGGTGTAATAATCTTAGCAAGACCTTTGATGGTTCGACAATTACACCAATTGCGGACGAATTTATGGACCTTCTAATATGGTTGGATGATAATTCAGAAATACCGAAAAGTGTAAATGACTTTAAATTGGCCAGAAAATTGAAAGATATCTACAAAGTAAATGCACAGTATAGGTCAATTATGTGTCTTCTTATAAAAAATAATATTATTGACTTTTTTGATGGTAAGAAAGTACAAGATTATCCCGACAAAATTGACGACCATCACATCTTTCCGGCAGATTACCTTAAAAACACACTAGAAGTTTATGACAAAAAAAGTATTAATGTAATATTGAACAGAACATTGATTCATAAATCAACTAATAGATCCAAATATGTTGGAAACATATCTCCAAGGAATTATCTTAGTGAAATAAGGGACAATCTTGGCCAAAAGCGATTCAATGAACTCTGTGAGACTCATCTGATAGATAAGAATCTAGACTCAGTCATATATGATAATTATAAAAAATTCCGTAAGTTTAGGGAAGAGAAGATTACGGAATTAATTGAACAAGTAACAAATAAGTAATTGCTGTTTAAAATATCCTACACAGAAGACTATATGATTCAACATTTTGCCTTCTTCTCCAACTCAAGGGCTTCAAGGATCTGCATGACCTTCTGTAGCTTCTGGCCCTGTTCACTTAACTGCTCCTGCAGAAGCTCGACTTCCCGGTTTTTCTGCTCCATCTGCTTTTCAAGCTCCATCTTTGAGACGTCGACATAGAGGTCTTCAGTCTCGATGGTGTCCATCATGCCCATGAAATCCGTATAATAATGGATCATGTCGCTTTTTTTCCAACCAAAGCGGTACTTGAGGGCAGCCTCGGACTTATAGCGAGGAAGCCAATAACATGCGCTACAGTGGCGAAAATCATAGAGCCTGATGCCCTTCGTAACGTAATTGGATTTCTTTCCGCCATACTTTTTGTCAATCTTACCAATCTTGAGCACCCTGTAGCCCAACCTACGCAGGTAGCTGTTCATCTGCTCGTGGGTCTTGTTGAATACATAGTCATGCAGCTTATGGCCTTCTCTTTCTATGTATTCTTTCAGGATGCTTGAGCAGAGCATGAGCTTGATTTTCCTTCCGAATGTCTTGCTTACCTC
>CAZBGG010000193.1:0-2843 GCA_964491305.1 uncultured Methanosarcinales archaeon | reverse complement strand
TTTTATGAAAAAATTTATAAACAATAGAGTTAAGGTTAATCTAAAAAGGAGGTATTTAAAATGAACAGGTGTTTGCTGGTTTTGTTGCTCTCAATATTGGTCTTGCCATGTGTTACGGCAAATTTTTACATAATAAATGATACACAGAAGGAGCATTATGCTCTGGAGAATGTTCTCGTAACTGGGGATTTAGAGGACGATGAGTTGTCGCTTTTTGGTTCTGGCGAAGTAATATCTGGCTCGGATGTGAAGGTTTATTTGTTTGGCCCGAGTTCAGATTTTCTGGTGAGTGATGTGGTGGTGGATGGAGAGAGATCCACTGTTTCTTTTGATGATAAGGGCTATTATTTTATTGCACAAAAAGGAAAATTTGATTTCAGTGCCAAATTAAGTATTAGAACTCTTGGTCAAATTAGTTTGTACATCCCCGGTCCTCTTAATGAGATTCTGTTTGATATAGAAAATGGGTACACAATTGATCATAACAGGTATGGTTTGTATGAAGATACTATTATTATACAAAGAACAGAGGAAGTGGCCAAAAGGGCAGAAGGTGAATTTCACTTTGTTTTTGATGCCCAAAGGAACAATTTCAATTATGATATAAATTTCAGGGCTTTTGGAAGTGACCTTGGAAGATATGAGCTTCCTTTAAGAAATGGAGAATCTGTTCATGATGTGAAAGGTGCTCTCAACTGGCGTGTTTCTGGGAATAGTCTAATTCTTGAATTAGAGGGTGATTCAGCGTCAGTTTCAATTTCAGGAACTTTCAGAAACACAGATTTAAGAGTGCCATTAGACGAGGCTAGGCATCATGTGTTGGTTGAGTCTGACCCTGAAAAGAAAATAACTATTTTAACAAATGCAAGAGTGGTTGACTTAAGTGAAAGCCCCATTTACAGCACTTATTCGAATGCAAGGGCGTTTCTAGCTTCTTATGGCGAGCCAATAAATGTTGATGTTAGGGATCTTAAGTTGCTCCCCAGTTTGTCTGCGTCAATAAGCTCTGCAGAACAAACTTTATCCATTACTCCCAGTGGCGGTGTGGTCGGCCATGCAAATTATAGGTATAGTAATACTGGTGTAGACTATATTCCCATTGAAATTCCCGGAACTCCCTTGTATGCTGCAACATCAAGGAGACCTGTTAAATTGACTCAAGACCCTCAAGATGACCAATTTTTGCTGGCATTTCCTAAACAAGACAGGGGTACCTTGGAGTTGATATATTATGAAACCATAGCGTCCCTTAAACCAATATCTTATTTTGAAGTGCCTTTAACAGATGTTGATTTACCGATTACCAGGCAGGATGTTTCAATAATCGTGCCTGATGATTACTACGTTTTGAATATATTTGGTGCGAAAGATGGCTCTGAATTGCCATCCTTAAGAGGTGTTATACTTTTTTTAGTTATCTTGGGCGCTTTATCCTTTTTCCTTTTTAGGAATTATGTATATACGCTGTTTGCAGTATTGTTCTTTTGGTTTTTGTACATGTTTGATGGGAACCTTTTCTTTATATTCGCAGGTATAGCTTTTGTGCTAGTGGTGAAAAAGTACTTCCCAAAAACTAATATCCGCTGGAAAGTTCCCCTTTTGGTAGGTGGAATTGTTATTGGCGTGATAGTAGTCTTGGTAGGGTTATTGTTTTTCCTGGGCTCAATTTTTTCAGCAACTATATTATCTTCTGATGAAAAGTTAGGGATTATGGATTCATCTGTAAGGTACGATGTTGATTATGAAGAGGCTGATGCCTTGAGGAAAGTTGGTTATGACGACGCGCAGATGAGTGCGCCAATGAAGGAAGGTGTCCTCCCTGTAAAACTTGAACTCCCACAATTGGGTAAGAAAATAACTGTGACTGATCACTTGGTAACAAAGGAAAAACCCGCCAGTCTTGAGGTCCTGATGGTTGCCGAATGGCTCAAGTATTTATTCTATATTTTAGGATTAATCAGTGGATACTTCTGCATTATGAGGGTAAGATCCGATTGGTCCAAGATATGGAGCGCTCAAAAACAGTAATTATTTTTTGTTTTTTATTACGTTTTTTTGTAAATAAAGATTTTATTGTAGGTGCTTTGGACAGAGATTTATTTTTGGGGTATGGCAGTATCAAAGAGGAAGGTTATTCATGATATATTTTTAGGAGCGGTTGCAAAACAAATCTTTTTTTGTTTGAATGGGCTGAATATGTGGCTAAGGGAAAGGATATAATGTTTGCATAGAATCCTTAAAAACCTTATTAATAGAGTTTTTTGGAGCGAATTTTGAACTCTGCATCATGAATCACATGACTTTATATGAGTTTCTTAAAAAAATTTAAATATCTGTTTTCATTTTATACGATTTGCTTTGGGGTTTCAAAGGTGTTGAAGAATGCGGGGAAAAATATTTTTGGCTCTTGCGGTGGGTTTTGTTTTTTTGTTTGGATGTGCTGCTATGGATGATTGTGTTTGCCCTACTGTTTATGTTCCTGTTTGCGGAGTTGATGGCGAGACTTATTCTAATGAATGCTATGCTGATTGTGAAGGTGTAGAAGTAGCTTATGAAGGTGAATGTAGAGAGGATGATGTGGTCCAGTTGGAGCTGATATCCAAGGATGGCGGTACTACTTCCCCTGGTTCTGGGAGTTATATACACGAAAGGGGGGAGCAAGTAATTGTTGAGGCGATTCCTAATGAAGGCTATAATTTTACCGGCTGGGAAAGAGAAGGTAGCGCACTAGATTGTGATGTTTATGAGAAAGAATGTGTATTTATTATTTATGAAGATTCAATGCTTGCAGCTCATTTTGCTGAATATGATGATGATTGTGTTTGCCCCACCGTTTATGATCC
>CAZBGG010000192.1:0-2844 GCA_964491305.1 uncultured Methanosarcinales archaeon | reverse complement strand
TGTAAGCCAAGCAAGGCAAGAAAGTTATTAGAAGCAGGTAAAGCGAAGATAGTGGGTTATGAGTAGTTAATTCAGTATTTGATTACTGTGATCACAAGGGCAACCTAAATAACCGGGTTGCCCTTGTTTTTTAAAGGGGGGTGTTAGCAATTAACTATAAAATTATTGTTTTAAGTCTTTTGATGCTATGTTTGTTTGTTTTTGTGGGTTGTGAGGAAGAATCTTCTTTTGAGTTTGAAGAAGGAGTAATAACAGGGTATGAGGGTGAAATACCTAAGAATTTGGTTATACCAGAAGAAATTGGTGGAGTTACGGTGGAAGAGATAGGTGATGAAGCTTTTATCAAAAATAGAGAGTTGGTACAAGGAGAAATGTTGTCTTATCAGGTGATGGGGGAAAGGGTGGAAACGGTTAAAATACCTGATACGGTAACAAAAATAGGAGAGTTTGCTTTTGCGGGTAGTGATTTAGAAGAATTGGAGATAGGTGAGAATGTGGAAGAAGTCTCCCGTGCAGCGTTTTATAAGAATAAAAACCTCAAAGAGGTGGTTGTAGAAGCTGACGTTATTGGTGATTGGGCGTTTAAACAGTCTGGGTTGGTTAGCCTTGAACTTGGAGAAAATGTTAGCAAAATTGGAGTAGCTTGTTTTAGAAATAATGACTTAGGCAAGGCAGAGTTACCTAATAGCATAACAAGTTTAGGGACATCAGCTTTTGAAAACAACCATATTGAAACATTGGTTTTGCCGAAAGATTTAACGGAGATTCCTTCGAGGGTGTTTATGAGCAATATTATTGAAACGGTGGATATACCCGAGCAGGTTACAATAATAAACTGCTCTGCATTTTCGAATAATAAATTGGAAGAAGTAAATTTCTCTGAAGGTTTAAAGGTGATCGGAGGTTCAATAGCAACAAGTAAAGGTGATGGTGGGGCATTTGAGAATAATGCTTTGGAGTCTTTGTCATTGCCAGAAACTCTAAAGAGTGTGGAAGCACAAGCATTTTTTGGCAACGAATTAGAAGTAATTGAAATAGGTTCTGAAGTAGAATTAGATACTACGTCTTTCTTAGGTAATCCAGGCGACTTTGGCAAGTTTTACGAAGGAAAAGCTGGGGTTTACGAGTATGAGGAAGAAAAAGATGTGTGGCGTTTGTTGGGTTACGAAGAAGAAATAGAAGATGAATTAGTGGCATATTTGACTTTCGATGATGGCCCAAGTGATAATACGAAAGAAATTTTGGATGTACTTGATGAATATGATGTTCCTGCTACTTTTTTTGTAACGGGAAACAATACTACAGGGGATCCTAATATTTATAATCGTATAATTGCTGAAGGGCATGTATTAGGTAACCATACATATACACATAACTTTCATCAAATATATCAATCGCCGGAAGATTTTATGGAAGATTTTATAAGATTAGAAACTTTTATTAAAGAACAAACAGGAGAAAAGATGGATATAATGAGATTCCCTGGAGGGTCTAGTAGTGCTTTAGCCAGGGAGGTGTCTGGCTATAATATTATAGTAGATGACTTAATAAACAAAGTAAAAGAGCGAGGTTATGATTATTTTGATTGGAATGTTTCTTCTGGTGATGGTAATGGTGATTTGACTAAAGAAGAAATAAAAGGAAATGCTATGGCAGGAGCAAAGCAAGAAGAAGACGTTGTGGTTTTATTCCATGATAGCAAAACTCGTCATACTACAGTAGAAGCGTTGCCTAAAATTATAGAAGGTTATTTAGAAAGGGGTTATAACTTTGAGACGCTTTCACATGGCAAAATAGATGTGAAGCATAGATAAAGTTGTCTGTGTTTTGTAAAGCAATTTTGTTTTTAAATATTAAATAAAAGTTTAGAGGAGGTATTAAGAATATGAGACCTGCAGTTAAGTATTTTGCGGAAACAATGGAAAAGCGATTAATGGAGAATGAGCATAAAGGTGGTTGGAAAGATTGTAAACCTGAGTTTTTGTTAAGTGAGCTTAGAAAGAATCTGGCATATTTAGAGGAAAACTTAAACAAGGGCGAAACAAAAGAAGATGTTTGTCGGCGAGCAGCCAACATAGCTAATTTTGCAATGATGATAGCAAATAATTGGGGTGGTATCTGTTCAAATAATATTTCTGGAAAGGAGAGATAGCTTGTTATCTGTAATAGAAAAAGTTTCTTTCCGTGGTGATAAACCATGGAACGAGGATCGTTTGGTTGTAGATGGTGGTTATTATGTTGTAATAGATGGTTCAACACCAGAAAACCCTTCATTGTTTAAAGGGTATAATTCAAGTGGTGAATGGATAGCAGATAAGTTTCGGGAATTTTTATCATTATCATCTAATAATGAGTTAGATTTTCGTATGAAGTGTATTGAATTTATTAATTATACATTTGAGATTTTTAGAGAAACTGAGGAACATAACAGTCCATGTCTAACTTGTGCAGCAGTTTCTTTTTTGGGTGATACGTTACATTGTGATGTTATTGGTGATTGTAGTATTTATTTGAGGTGGAAAACCGGAAAGATAAAATTATTAACTGATAAAAGTATTGACGAGTTTTCCAAGAAAACTTTGCGAATGAAAAGAGAAGCGATGGCAAAAGGAGAAGATCCTGAAGAGGCGGTGACAAAACAACAACAGGCCAACCGATTTTATATGAATAAAAGGGACGGTTATTATGTTGTTGGTTACAATAATGGTTTTTTGGAAGGATTTCAGAGTATAGCAATACCAGTAAATGCTATTGATAAGATACTTTTATGCACCGATGGGTTTAGCAGAGTTTTTGATTATGGATTGGTTAGTTCAAGAGATATTTTTCATAAAGAGGTAACTT
>CAZBGG010000191.1:0-2900 GCA_964491305.1 uncultured Methanosarcinales archaeon | reverse complement strand
ATGGAGGGGTGAGCAGCGATGAGATTTATGTGCCCCTGATTGTTTTTGATTCCTGATCAAACCATACATGAAGCCTTATTTTCAAAATGAATAGAAAATAAGAAATCCTGTAATTTTAAAAAATCTTTTCATAACCACTGAGACCTGAGTGTACTTTATATGATGCTATCACCAAATAGGCATATATGCCATGACATGGCGATTTTAAAAAATCTATCTTTAAATATCTTTTTTGCTGGTTTAAATACTCTTGAGGGTATGTTCTAATTTTTAATATGGAAAAAATAAGATTGTTATTTGGTTTTTCCTGCGAATTTCAATAAGTAATAGGTCAGGAACCAATGTTTTAGCCAGTTTTTTGCTCCATATTTTTTGAAGTTCCTGTTATAGACGTTGCCTATTGCATCTAACATCATATGGAATAAAAATCCCAGAAATATCCACTTAAAAATAAAGTGAAAGTTTCCAAGGACAAATAGCAAAGCTAATATCTCAAATGTATGAAGGATGTGAATCTGTTTTTGGGGTTCAATGTAGTTTATTGTATTGAATGAAAAAATATTGTATATATGGGCTTTTTTGAAATCTTTTGAGGCAACAATTTCGTAGACATGGTCAAGGTCTATCAAAACAGAAGACATAACAAAAATGAGAGGGTGGGTAACGTTAAAATACATTGCGAATGCTATGGCAGCTCCAAAATGCGTTAAAAAATGCATTCCCATTGGATTTGCTTCTAAAAATAAAAATTTTTGTAAAAATATTTTTAAATTCAACTTTATTTCCTAGACCATGGCAATGTTGAATCAAGTGGTTTCGTTTCTGGATGAGTTTTTGGATCATAAGAACATTAAGGATAACTCGTTTAATGGTTTGCAGTTTGAAGGCAATCAACAGGTGAAAAAGATAATGTTTGCGGTTGATTCGGGGGTTGATACCTTCAAAAAAGCTGCAGAGATAAAAGCTGACATGGTTGTTGTACATCATGGTCATTTTTGGGAAAACAGTAATCCATCCATTAGGGGTTTCTCAAAAGAAAGATTAAGCATCCTTTTTAATAATCGGATAAGCCTTTATGTTTCGCACCTTCCATTAGATAAGCACAAAGAGGTTGGAAACAATGCCCAGATGCTGAAACTACTGGGTGCTGATATTACATCTGAGTTTGGAGAGATAGAGGGACAATTTATATCTTATGTAGGGGAACTAAAAGGTAAGTCAGTTCAAGACATAGTCAAAACATTGGAAAATTCTCTTAATACGAAGTGTCACGTACTGAATTTTGGAAAAAAAGAAGTGAAAAATGTAGCTGTATGTAGTGGTGGCGGAGGATTGAAGATTTTCGGGCAGGCAGTTGACCTTGAGCCTGATCTTTATATAACAGGTGAGCAAGTTGAGATTTATCATATGGCAAAGGATGCTGGCATGAATGTTATTTTTGCAGGACATCATGCAACAGAGATACTTGGAGTGAAAGCCCTTTCAAAAATTGTTTCGGAAAAATTCGATGTAAGCGTTGATTTCGTTGACTTGCCCACTGGATTATGAATTTTTAACTTTTAAGTTATTAGCTTTGAGAACATTCTCTAATCATCAGGAATAACGAAAAATGTACCTCTTGATGGCGTTATTAAGTTGTTTTTTGTTGTATCCTGAATCTATACAGGTCACCTCTGGAAAAGCTCCTTGAATCTCTTTTACGTGCCGTATTTTGTTGTTGTAGAAGGGAAAAAAGAGAAGGATGTTGATTTGTTGCTCATAAAATATCTGGGTATAATGGAGCTTATTATTTAATCTCCCAAGGACACCGTTAAGTTTTAATGATTTCACCTCGACTGCGTATGGTTCTCCTTCAAAAAAGAAAAGGTTGTCTATATCTGCCACGTTATGCCTTTTATTTTCATGGTTAAGGTGAGATATCAGAATTGAAGAGCCATTTTCCTCCATTACATAATGGTTTTCATATCTTGGAAGATCCCTAACAATACTCACACCTTCAGATCTGGTAAGCCACTCTCTTACCATCTCCTCTGCAATGCAACCCTTTATATCAGAAATATCACTTTTATTTTTTGGTGTCACGTTAGAAAGACATATATCCTCTAAACTTGGCCTGTTTTCATACATATGCATTGCAAGATTCATAAATTTGGATAGAATTGTTATTTAAAAAATATTGTTGCCCTTTAATAGCCAAATAACAGTAAATAATTGTTTTAAGCTAGTATCTCAATGGAGTAAGCAGGTCCTGGCCGGTTGTGTTGTTTAAGATTTAAGGATTCTTTTAATGTACTCCACTTCCCGTTTTGCTTTTTCCAGGTTAGGTTCCATATCTTCTTCAATTATTATGGGTACGTTTAGTCTTTTCAGCACACTTGTATGTTGTATAAATTCTTTCCCGGATTCTTCAACTGTGACATGATCTTTTCCATTACGATGTCCACTAAAGTGTACTTGTGTTATTCTGTGGCCATAATCCCTGATTATTTCTTCAGCAAATGTTTTTGAAAATGAGAAAGCATGTGAAAAATCAAGACAAATGCCTGCATGAGGATGTTCTTTTATTTTTTTAAAAAACTGCTTATTGTCAGGGTCCTTTAATCTGGGCATATTTTCTATAGAAAAATTTAAGCTGAATTTGTCCAAGAGTCTTTTTTCAGGCAATTCTTCGGGATGGAATACTATGGTTCTGGCATTAAATTTGTTATAGATTTTGGACAATTGCTCTATGTTTTTCAATATCTCAGCAGTTCCCGTACTATACTGCAAAAATCTAAAAGGAGCGTGGATACTTACATATAAGTTATCGAAAATAAATTTTAGTTGTTCTTTTGAGGGTTTAAAATTAAAAACCTCTTCATTACTTGCCAATGTCAATTCAAGTGCTTTCAAATTGAATT
>CAZBGG010000190.1:0-2911 GCA_964491305.1 uncultured Methanosarcinales archaeon | reverse complement strand
TTTTTTTATCCCAAAAATCACAAGGTTTAGTGGGCTAGTGCATTAAGTTTTTAAATGCACATACCTATCTACTTTATAAAAGATGGACTTGAGACCACAACAAAGACCTGCAGTAGAATACTGTGATGGCCCACTATTAGTTATTGCCGGTCCAGGAACAGGAAAAACCAGGGTGCTTACTGAGAAAGTCAAATACTTGGTAAATCAAAAAAATGTTGACCCCAACAAGATTCTTGTTAGCACATTTACTGTGAAGGCAGCTGAGGAGCTTAAAGATAGGCTAAGGAAAAGCTTAAGCACACCAGTTGAAAATATGCAGATATCCACAATACACTCTTTTTGCCAAAAAATGTTACAAACCTTCCCCGAGTATCACAATTTTGGTAATATATTCACTGTGCTTGATGATTTGGACCAATTTATTTATGTGAATAAGAACCTATGGAACTATGGGCTAAGCGATTACATAAAAGATATTGATGTTACTGAGCTGATTAACTTTTATAATCGGTGCACAGAAAATAATGTGGATCCAAAAGAGCTGGTCAAACATGTCAGAAAGAATGATAATAACGAAATGAATATCGCCATTGCAAAAAGCTATCAATTTTACCTGGGGGGACTTTTAAATCCTAATGATACAAAATTAGATTTTGCATTGCTCCAAAGAGAATTTTATCATCTTCTTTTGAGAAGTCCAGAGGTTTTGAACACTGTAAGAGACATGTTTCAGCATATCCTAATAGATGAATACCAAGATACCAATCCTATACAGGATGCCATATTTAAACTAATCAGTGAGCCCAATTACAAAATAACCGCTGTAGGGGATGAAGACCAGAGCATTTATGGTTTTAGGGGTGCATCTGTAAAAAATTTCAGGACTTTTCTTGAGAGATACCCTGGAGCTAAAAAATTAGAACTGGAGGAAAATTTTAGGTCGAATAAGGAAATTGTTTCTGCTTTTGAATCCTTCATGAAACCCCATAGAACCTTTGAGAAAAAAATATTTACGAATAATCACACATTTACAAAACCAATTTATTTATCTGCAGAGAGTAGTGAGGAAGAGGCTCAAAAAATTGTTGCTTGGATTCAGCAGATCGTGAAAAATAACAACATTGAATATAAGGATATTGCCATATTATTTAAAAGCGTAAGATATCATTCCCTTGAGTTAATGGAGGAGCTTCAAAAAAATAATATACCAAGTGTCACAACAGGAGATAGTTCCCTTTTAGCCCAGGATGAAATTATTGATATGCTTACCTTGATGCTTTATGTTAATTCTTATACTCCTAATGAGCACCAACAAAAATGGCTATTCCAGAGAAATATACTTGAGTCTGAAATCCTGGATTTAGAAAAGGATTCTATATCAAAACTTTCTCCTGAGGTTGATATTTATAATTTGCTTGACTCTGTGGATTTCAACAAGTTAAAAAATATGGATATTGCTGAAGTTGACATTAACAAGTTTGTAGCTTTGCGAAACATTAAGAAGCAACAGGCCAGAAAACCTGTAAGCCAGTTGCGGCTATTCTACAAAATTCTGGATGCCACCAATTATCATTACCGATTGTTCAAAAAACTTGAAGGGGAAAATGATGGTGTATCTGACATTAAGATAAGGAATCTGGCAAAGTTCTCGAACGTCATTAAGAAATTTGAGGAGAATACTAACTCAAAGGAGTTCAAGACTTTCTTATTTCATTTAGGAAGGATTCCAGAGAATAAAATGCAGGATTCTGCCTCGTTTGAAGATGTTGATGCTGTAAAGATAATGACAATTCACCAGGCCAAAGGGCTTGAATTTCCTGTTGTATTATTAGCAGGAGTTACAAATAGAAGATACAACACAAATTCTAAAGAGGACAGTTTTCCTGTAGAGATTCCTAGTGAATTGATGATTGATAACAATGAACTTGATAGGGGGGAAGAACTAAGAAGAACATTTTATGTTGGGATGTCAAGGGCAGAAAAGCTGCTTGCAATATCCACAATTGATGGAAAACACAAAAAACCATCACACTTTATTGATGAAATAGGCTCTGAAAATTTTAACGGGGATGAGCAATTTACCCAACAGTTTGGAGACAATGATCATTATGAACCTGTGCAGGAGAAAATAAGGTTAAGTTACTCTTCAGTAAGCGCATACATTGACTGCCCGTTTAGGTTTTTTTGCCGTGATTATTTGGGATTTGAGACACCGATAGATTATTACCAAACTTATGGAGTTATTGTGCATAACGCCCTGAAAAAGCTACATTTGATGATGAAAGAGGGCAAGAAAATTGATATTCAGGATATCATTTCCATTGTAGATCTCTATTGCAAGGATGATGATTCTCGTAAAAAATGGAGAGATGAGCTAATCACTGACCTCTGGAATTATTATGAACGAACTCCCAATTTTATAAAGGAAGTGCTAGATGTTGAGCTTCCCTTTTCTTATATCGATTCTGATTTAGTTGTTAATGGTCAGGTGGATTTGGTCATCAAAAACACCAATGATGAAATAGAAATTATAGACTACAAATCAAGGTATAAAGAAGGGTTACATAAGATGAATGTTGACATGCAACTGCGTCTTTATAATATTGCCCTGAAAAGCCTTTATGGCGATAAAATTAAAAAATTGAGCGCTTATACCTTTAAGGATAATAACCAAACTCCCTATACAAACTCAGAGGAGGAGTTGGAAAAAACCAAAGTGCTTATAAGAAACATCTCAAACTCAATAGAAAACAAGCAATTCAGTAGGAATTGGGGCGGAGGCTTTTGCCAAACAACCCAAGGAAGATGTGAATTTTATAACATATGTCAGAGTTTTGAAGAGGATAAAAATGGCGGATGATGAGAAGATTAATAGACTTAAATTATTATTAAAAATCATATTTCAGTTTGA
>CAZBGG010000189.1:0-2928 GCA_964491305.1 uncultured Methanosarcinales archaeon | reverse complement strand
AATCACCTCCTGAAAAATTTTGAGCAGGGGATCACACAGACCCCCTGCCCTATTTATCACCCCCTTTCATAGGGGGAAATATTAAGCGTTATGAAAAAACTCCTTTACATCAAGCAACAACACTGGATCAACTACCATAACCATCGTCTTCTCGGTTTTTGCTATATAATCCACATATTCGGTTTCCATCTGTTCTTTGATAGTGTTATCAATTTCTTCGGCGGTAACAATATCGGTTACTTTTTCAACCAACAGTCCGATTGTTTTATGGCTTGCCTCTACCACCACGATTACGGTTTCCTTGTCTGGCTCCACAGGAGACAACCCAAACCGCAACCGTACATCTACAATGGGGATAACAGTGCCCCGAAAATTAATCACTCCAACTAAAGCAGGATCAGAGCCGTGAACCACGGTTGGAGGGGTATAGTGCATGATTTCCTGCACCGCCATAATATCCACACCGTAATTTTCTCCATCCACGCTAAATACAACATATTGTAGCTCTTTCTGTTCGGTGGTCAATTTATCACCCCCCTTAAAATATTTCGAAATCGAAATCATCTTTTTCTTTTGCGGGTTTATCTTCTACAGGCTTTTCAATCTTTTTTTCTTTTTCAATATTGGTATTTTTATTTTCCCGATTAACTCTGGACAACTTAAATTGCTTAATTAAATCACTCAACTTTGTTGCCTCTGAACTCATGTTCTCACTAGAACCAGCAATCTCTTCAACCAGCGAAGCATTCTGTTGAGTAACCTGATTTAACTCATCAATAGCAGTCTTTACATCTCCGACACCTGTTGATTGCTCTCTTATGGCAGCGGAAATTTCTCCCATTACATCAGATGCTTTTTGAGAACACTCCACGATATCATCAAGTGATTGACTAACTTCATCCATTAACTCATTTCCTTTATCTACTCTTGCAATACTGTCATTGATTAGTTTTTCAATCTCTTTGGCTGATTCGGCAGAGCGAGCCGCCAGATTGCGAACCTCTGTTGCTACCACAGCAAAGCCCCTGCCTTGCTCGCCTGCACGAGCTGCTTCCACCGCAGCATTTAATGCAAGTAGATTGGTTTGGAATGATATATCGTTTACTTTGTTAATGATTTCCGCTATCTGCTGACTGCTCTCGGTAATATCGTTCATCGCATAATGCATGCTACCCACGGCTTTATTACCTTTTTCTACAGCATTCATGGTTTGAACAGCCAGATTATCGGCTTCTTTGGCACTGGAGCTTGTTTCATCCAGTGAAGAGTTGATTTCTTCAACGGTCGAAGATATTTCTTCTACAGATGCTGCCTGTTCTTCCGTGCGTTGTGCCAAATCTTGATTACCCGATGATATTTCGTTTGATCCGTTAGCAACAATATCGGCGGAATCATTTACATCAGCTACAACATCATGTAGTTTTTCTACAAATGAATTAAACCAGTAAGCTAAATCGCCAATTTCATCTTTGGAGCTTACATCAATTCTCATGGTTAAGTCGCCACCCTGTTCTGCCATTTCTTTTAAGCCCGTTGATACCTTCTTAACAGGGTTTGATATTGTGTTTGATAGAAAGATAGCTAACAATATCACTATCATTGAAGTTACTATAGCAATTCCCAATAAAACCAAGTTTAGATTATATAAACCAGCCATCGCTTCCTGTTCGTTCAGCTCTACTAAAAATCCAACAGGGATATCACCTAAGGAAATAACACTCATGCTTCCGATAACATCTTCGCCATGGTGGCTCGTATATACATCAGCATCGGTGAAACCGTAGTTACCCTGCCTAATTTCATTTTGGAGATTTTCCACAGCCTGAGTATCTATTGTTTCCTGTAAAACTGCACCAGATGTGTAATCCCCTACCAAAGTGTTTGTTAATAAATACCCTTCATCGTTAACAGTATAAGCATCCGCAACCCCATTAAGTGAATCTGTTCCGTCTCGAATGATTTCACCTAACACATCAACATCAATAAAGAAGTTTAAAGCACCCACAACTTCATCGCCTTCTTCAATAGGCACAGATACCCCAAAAACATTCAAATCTACCACTTCTGAATAGAAAACATCTGCCCAGGTGTTTTGACCACTTAAAGCACCCTGCACATATTCTCTTTCCGACAAGTCTGCTCCAACTAGGAAATCTGCATATTCATATGCATATACACATTCTCCTTCTTGATTTACTATATACATATCTACAACCTCTAAATGGGTTGTTACCGATTCTGCTATCGCATCCAAATTTTCATGGTTGGTTTCCGATACAGCACTCTGAATATCTGATGTAGCAGCGAAAGATTCAGCTTCTGCCTCCATGCGCTCAAAAACGCTTTCTATTTCTTGAGCAGACGTTTCTGCATATGTCGTTAAAGTTCTTATCTGCCCATCCTTAAACTCGCTCGTTGCTATAGCATTTATCACTAAAACAAAAGATGCTACGGGAATTAAGCCCGCAATTAAAAAGAATGCAATTAACTTAAACTTTAAACTACCTCGCAGAAAACCAAGCATACTCATCACCCTTTCTTGTTGTTTTTTTACAAAAAAGAGAGGAGCTAAAAGCCCCTCTCTTCTAATATCAACTACTTAATAATTTAATTTATTCCCACATTAACTCAGGATAATCGTCTGTTACTGTTCTCCATATATCGATGAAGTTAAAGCCGTCCATATTGTCTTCTGCTTCTTCATCCTGCATTTCGTTAGTTTCTAAGCCTTCGCCGCCGTCTGATTCGGTTGTTCCTGATGTTTCAGTGTCCCAGTAGGAGTTTTGGATGGGTCCATTATTCTCCCCAACTAAACCGCCTACATCATATTCTCCCGTTACTTCTCCTGTTGCGTAGCTGCTTTGAATATTTCCAGTATCACCTCCTTCCTGTACAAGAAATAGTCGCCAGTATCTAAACTAGCGACTT
>CAZBGG010000188.1:0-2931 GCA_964491305.1 uncultured Methanosarcinales archaeon | reverse complement strand
TATGCAAAGGGTATGTTCAACTGGAATCTTTGATAGGTTGTCTGGATTTAATTCTAATCTATCAATGGGTTTCTTTTCAATGGGCAGAAATTATATAAGATTTTCAAACTTTGGTTTGAAAAATAAAGGGGAGGAACAGGCAATGCTTCTTAATCTTATTGAGAGTACAAAAAAAGAATTGAATGAATTTAGTCAAATACAAGAATCGATTTATCTGGCCTGCGGAATGCCTACCAGGTTCAAAACTGCTTTCTCAATAACGGCTTCTAATCCACAAGATGGTATAAATGATACATTTGGAGTTCTTAGGGCGGAGTCTGGTTATCCTCCTGTACCAAATATGGGGTGTTATAACAATCCTATCAAAACAAAGGAGATTTATAGGGAGATATTTGACGGTGGTGACTTGGCTACAATAAGCAGGTTTGGAAGTAAAGATACTTTAGGGCTAACTGAAGAGGTAGATCTTATAATGAATTTTTATAAAATTCCCTTGCTATGTTATGATTTTAAAAGTGGAACCGGAGATAATAAAAAACTTACATCGTTTATGTGAAAATGGCTGAAATAATAGTTAATAATTGTGAAAATGCATGGAAGAAAGGTATAGAGTTTATTATGGACAAAGGGGATGATCATAATTCTAAAACAGGGAATTTCAAGCAGATATTGAATTTTAATCTGGAGATTACTGAACCATGTGATGATATCTTGTTTCCTTACAAAAGATTGAAAGAATCAAGCAAATGGATGTATCCTGATATAACTGAGCTGAAAAATGTCGTCCTTGCAAAAAAGAATATTCCTTGCTATTCTTTTACTTATGGTAGAAGGCTTTTTAGGTTTCAAGATTGCATAAATCAGATTAATGATTATGTTATTCCACTCTTAATGGAGAAGCCAGATTCCGAAAATGCCGTTGCGGTTTTATGGGACCCTTCTGTTGATTCCAATCTAATGAAGAACCCTGCACCAAGGCTTGTTATGTGTTTTTTTAAATCAATAAATGGCAAGTTGATGGTAACCTCAATTCTAAGAAATAATGATATGCTTATGGGCTGGCCGGCCACGTTGCTACAAGTCAGTATATTGCAAGAATATGTTGCCCAGAAGGTAGAAGTTTTAAAAGGTAGCCTGATTTTCTACTCAACCATGGCATACATTAACAAGGAACATCTTGAGGACTTGAAATACCTCACAAATCTAAGTTACATGGGATGAAAAACAAGGTTTTTCTAAAAAAAAGGCCTAATCGTTTTCCTCTTTACTCTCATCCTCTCGTTCATAGCCTTCCATGAATCCATCTTCCACGGGGTCTAATTCGTCGTCATCTACCAAGGAATCCCTGTAGTCCTTTTTGTAAACGTCAAAGTCCTTCTCATCTTCAGGCTTATCATCCTCATTTTCATAGTCTTCTGCCATGGGTAATCCGAGTATACTTTAATTTATAAATTTTCTGTTTTATGATTTCCAAAAACGGTATATTTAATCTATATTATTATTTGTGGGACTATAACAAGAATCATTTTTAGAATCTTAATACAATATCTTTTCGAACAATTTTGCCAACGAAAGGAAGCATCCAGTTTGTGAATGGTGTGATTACAAAAAATATAAGCATAATTAATCTTATCCAATCTTTGCTTATTTTTATTGCTGAACCATATGATTTCTGATTCCAGTATACAAGTTCCTGGATATTTTTCATGTTTTTTTTTATAAAGAAATGATTTATATATCTCACAACTATTTGTCCACTGTCCACTGATTTTAGAATGATGTTTTTACAGGGCTTTTATGAAGTATTTTAAACGGTACATGGTATTAGGTTTCAGGAATGTAAATTTTTGTTTCTTCTAGGGTTAAAGACAGGGTATTTTAATTAAATTTATATATTAGTTTAATTTGTGTAATATGTATGGCAAAAAAAGAGGAAGATAATAAGGACGAAGGTTTCCTTGCAGGGATGGGGTTTGATTTCGTCTATAATACGAGTAAAAGGATTTTTGATAGTTTTTTCGAATCAGTTTCAGAGTCGGTTTACTTTTTTACTCGGCGCGTGAGCCACTTTGTTGCAAGTTACATCTTATTTTTGGTTGGTATTGTATTTCTTATAATATCCACGATATTGCTGCTTAAACAGTATTTTGAGATAACCTACGGTTGGTCCACTTTAGGTTTTGGTTTGGTTTTGATACTCATCGCTTTCATAATGAGAGCGGGAATAAAAAAAAAAGGTGATATTTAGATGGCAACAAAAAAAGTAGCTAAGAAGACCTCTAAAAAGTCTGGTGCCACAAAGGCGAAGCCCAAAGCTGATAAGGTTAAGAAAGTCGTCAGCAGTGCTAAGGATAAAACACAAGAGGAGCTTAAGAAGGCACAAAGTGCCGCAAATAAGGAAATAGAGAACTTGAAAAAGAAGTATGCTCAGGCTGAGAAAAAAGCTAAGGCTTATGCAAAACAAAACCCTGAAAAGGCTGCAGTGATTGCTGCAAGTGTGGGTGCTGCTGTGGGAGCAGGTCTTACTGCTGCATTGAGCGCCTTGAAGAGGAAAAAGTAGTTTTTCTTGGTTTTTTATTTTTATTCTTTGTATTTGGTTCGATTGGTTGTGCAGGATTAATGGTTTGAGTTGAGAGAATATTTCGGTATTTTTTTGGCGGTGGATTTGGTGGAGGGTTTGGCAAATTTAATTCCTTTGAAGAAAAGATCTAATCAAATCTCTTTTAGGGCCAAGGTACTTCTCTCGGACAAAATAATTTACTTGTTGTTTATTTCTCTTTTTGGAATATTCCATCCGGGTGCTTTTATAATCTTTATTTATATGTTTATTTTCTTATACATTTATCTTACTAATAGAGCAGATGCCTTAAATTATCTTTATTTATCAACTATGATTGCTTTGGCTTGGATTTTCTTAGCAGGTGAAAACTA
>CAZBGG010000187.1:0-2935 GCA_964491305.1 uncultured Methanosarcinales archaeon | reverse complement strand
AGTCGCAGACATAAACAAAAAGACAGATGACTTCAAAGAGATGAAAGTTCCTGTAACTGTAAGTGTCAACACAGACACAAAAGAGTACAAAATAAAAGTTGGGACACCGCCTTCTTCTGAGCTAATCAAAAAGGAGGCTGGCATAAAAAAAGGTGCCCAGAACAATCAAACAGAAAAAGTTGCTGACCTGGACATAGAAACGGTTGCTAAGATTGGAAGAATGAAGAAAGACAGCCTTCTTGGAAAAGATCCTTTGAAAAGAACCAAGGAAATATTAGGTGCTTGCAGCACGATGGGGATAACTATTGAGGGAAAAAGTCCTGCTCAGGTAACCAAGGAAATCAACAAAGGAGAATATAAAGAAAGGATTCTTGAGGTAGATAAATAGTCTACACTAAATCTTTTATTTTCTTATAATTTATTCCTTCTTTTTCCAATATTTTCTGTACCCTTTCCTTATTTTTGCCAAGACCTTTCCAGTCAAGAGCAAAAAGAGGATCTTTCTCATAAGTCCTTTCCTTTGCCATAAGAGCCAAATCAGCTGTAAAACCATCCAGCATGTGCTTTGGACATATATGGCCTATAGCTAATTCAGTTTTTTCGAGCAGCTTGGAGAAGTTATCACAATAATGCGGTCCGCCAATACCTATTAAAGCTTTTTTCTCCTTTAGTTTTTTTCCGCAAACCTCATACAAAGTTCTTGCAACAACAGACCCTGCTTCTTCGTTAATCCATTCTTTAGGACTGCTACCTATTTCAATAAAAAGGCAGGGCTTGTTGGGCAGGAAAGGACCATGATGCGTTGCTTCAAGCATTATTGGGAAAGAAGTGGTATTTTGATTTTTTAATTCTAAATAAAACTCCCTCTGTAAGGTTGCTGGAGAGATGCATAATTCTCTAGTCTTGCCACCAAATTCCGCGTGGCTCCAATTTCCAGGGGTATGAACACAAAAACATGGCTTTTCCTTCTCTGAAGAATGCCTGGTTGCAAAAATCAAAAAATCACCACCTGCCATCTTATCGATTTCGTCAGAATATAGAGTTTCATGAGATATCTTAATAATCTCAAAATTAGGCTCTTTTGTAAGCTTTTTTATCTGACTAAATATGTTCATCCCCGCAATATCCTTCTCCGAGATTATAACAGAATACATAGAACTACCGATTAAATATACTATTAATAAATTTAACGTGGAAAACCACTATATCCAAAGTAAAATCAATTAAAAAAATTTCAATTAATAGCTTAACCAATGACTAATGTTGCTCATAAATTTTTATCAAGACAACCATTTGCGCCAACTGCACAAGTACAATTATAAAGAGTATCAATATCATTGCCACATCTGAAACCATTTGCTCCATCAACAACGACCGAGCAAATATCAATATTACCGCAAGACCAAAAACACCCATCAACGCAAAAATAACCTTCTCAAGCACATGTGATTGCACCCTTTTTTTCGCCACAACGATTTTTAACACCTCTTTTCACACAAATTAAAACAATCCAGAGCCAACCAAAACCCTTTCACTCCATTCTTGCAACCTTATAGGGACAATGTAGTATTTAAATGTTTTGTCTCAAATTTAACCGCATCTAATTTCGCATCTAATTTCATTAGCCTTGGTTACTATGTGACACTTCAGACAAAATTAACTGCTCCAATTCAGATTTTCAATAACAGTTGAAAAAGAGTTCCTTTACATTACTCTATTTGAAAGTAAAAGAGTGGACAGGGCGGGATTTGAACCCGCGGCAACCCGATTGCCAACCGGGCATTCTACCAGGCTGAATTACCTGCCCAATATACAATGCCATTGTCCAGAACCAATTTATAAATATTACGCATCGACAAAAAGCCTATATTTCTCGTCTCCCTGAAGCTCTTTATGGATTCTCCTTATAACAGTTTTCTCAGGATTTGGCAAAAGCTTGACCCTCTTTTTCATATCCTCAAAATTTTTGAAGGGCTCATTTTCCTTTTCTTCAATTATCTGCCACATGTGTTTTTTACCAACCCCCGGAAGAAGCTCAAGCTGATGCATCCTTGTGCTAAGAGGTCGCGAGTTATTAAAGAAATCCACAAATTTCTTCTCATTTTTCTTCAAAATGTCTGCAATAACAAAATCAAGCTCCTGCCTAGCTGTTCCAGTCAATTTATCCATGGGTAATTTTCCAATAATATGATGAACCTTGTCCCTTTTTCCGGTTCCTATATATATGGTGTCTAACGGTTGAAAAAAGACTCCCTTCTTAGGGGATACCTCTAGCAAAGTGAAATTTTCAGTTCCAATCACTTGCACTACAGGAGTTTTCTGATGTATTGGACGGTTATCAAAAGGATAACCATTTGGAAGGTAATCCAAAACAACTGCATACTCCTCCCTGCTCTTATTTTTTTCCATACCTACACCTAATCAAATCTTGGAAATGTCTAACTATAACTATTATATAAATGTTGTTATGAACATGGATTTATCCCCTCTAAAACCTGATATACCTGTTTTCAAAAAATCTTCACCTAACCAAAATTAACCAAAAACTATATAAATAACCCTAAAAAACGTTCTACTATGTCTATTACACTTAAGAGCATTGGCTCTTTGCAGAAGGGTGCATACGTGGTTATTGATGGTGTTGCATGTAAAGTGACTGACACCCAGACTTCGAGACCAGGTAAGCACGGTCACGCTAAGGTTAGGATGCAGGCGGACAGCATAATCGATGGTAAGAGAAGAGAAGTAGTTAAGCCAGGCCATGATAAGATTGAAGTTCCCATTATTGACAAGAGAAATGCACAGGTTCTCGCAATAACAGGGGATAAGGCTAATGTTATGGATGCGGAAACATTTGAGATGTTTGACCTCGATATACCAGAAGAACTGAAAGAACAGGTAAAAGAAGGAATGACAGTACTTTATTGGCAGGTAT
>CAZBGG010000186.1:1461-2946 GCA_964491305.1 uncultured Methanosarcinales archaeon | reverse complement strand
CACCATCTTTTTTTGTTAAGGTAGCGGTTTTTCCGTTATATTGCAAAAACACTCTGCTGTTGTTTACAATAACACCAATATCCGGCATTGCAATTTGACTTGCTTCTGCCAACCTTAAATACTTTATTACATCTAAAAGCATTGCTTACCCCTCCTTGCCCGATATTTTCCATTTTTAGTAGAAATCAATCTATCTTGTAATAATAAATCTTTAAAGATTTCTACAATGAAAAGATGTCGGACTCTTTCTAAAGCAAGTCGCTTTTCGGTTTCAACCGGTGGTAGAAATTGAGGTAAGATACCTCCTATCTCTCTAAACACAGGGGTCTTTTCTCTGTAACTTGAGAATCTTTCTAACATCTCTTGAGTGATTTCCCCTCTTTTTTCCTCCAGTTTATTGCTGTATTCTTCAGGAGAAAAGTAATCTACCTTTTCATATATATCAACTTTTCTCAATAAGAAACTTGCTTTTTCAAGAGAAGATTCTACCTCTTGTATCGAACCCTCTCGAAGATACCCTGAAAAACTTTGAGGATGAAGATACATCCATTCTGGATAACGTACCATTGTGGTAGCTTCTCCAATCATATACTCCTCCGCAAAGGTATAAACATCAAACCCTAAATCCTTAAAGATGTTTATCGCTTCGCTTTCAAAGTTTTTCTTTTCAACAGGGCTTATAAATCCTGTATTAAGAGGAGTAACACCTACTGAATACAGGGGGGTATCTATTCTAAAAAACACCCTTAAATAACCCATGCGTTCCCTCCTTTTATGTAGAAGCAAAACCAAAAAAAACATATTGGCTTACTCCCTCTTTTTCATCTATATTTATACATCCTGCTGGCCCCCATTTATCTGTTACGGGAGATTCTTCATCATCCAGCAAAGCACCGATGTAGTCATATAGGTTAACCTCTTTTTTCGGCGGATCAATCATTAGAAACCCGTCTTTCTCTGCTATGGTTCCCGTATAACCTCCGTGACCATACCAGAAAGCAGCTTCTCGAACTGCTTTTATGAATGCTTCTTTTGGAGTTTTTCCAGAAGAAGTTGTAATAAATTCACTCGCACCCATTCTTATCCCTCCTGTAATTTATTGTTTTACATCAACAATGTGGAAGACAACTCTCCAACCACCACCTGCAGTCATTTCCCATTTGAAGTCAAAATCATCCTGACAAGCTTTAATAACCTCATCAAGATATTTTTTGGAGAAGACAGCCCAACCTTTTGAAGCCAACCTGTGTAAAATTTGTTCCATTTTACATTCCCCCTATGAGAACAGAATTTGTTGTTGAGTTTCCTCTGGTTGTTCTGGTTGCACCTGTCTTATTAAACTAAAGAACTCTAATTTTTCAAATTTTTTGTTGAGTTCTTCCCAATTCAACTCTACTTCAAAATCTTCTTCATTTACTTCAACGGGAACGTTTTTCTCTATCGTTCCTAATTGCTTGCTTAAAAAAGCAAGTTCTTTGTTTTTCT
>CAZBGG010000186.1:0-1361 GCA_964491305.1 uncultured Methanosarcinales archaeon | reverse complement strand
GTTTTTTCACCCACTCCTTTTACACCGGGAATATTGTCACTTACATCTCCAACTATTGCTTTAAAATCTGTTACTTGATTAGGGGATATGTTGTGATACTTTTTAAAACTTGAAACAGTGAATTCAACAACATTTCCTGGCAAAAGACCTTGCTCTATTCCTCCTAATTCTTCAAGAATTTGGGGTGCTTTACTAGTCATTTGCCAAAACCTCACTTTATCATCAATTAGCTGTGCCAAATCCATATCTTTTGACATTACACATATTGGCATCTTTTCTTGATACATATTTGCAATAGTGCCTATAATATCATCAGCTTCATACCCCTTAACAAAATACTGAGCAATTCCTGCAGAATCCAATATTTCCTGCATTAATTTATATTGCTCGACCAGCTCAGGTCGAGTTTCGGAGCGATTTGCCTTATATTCGGGATATAATTCTTTTCTAAAGGTATTTCTTGAAACATCCCAGGCAACTACTACTTTAGAAATATTTTGTTTTTCTATAATCCCCAACAGAGTCTTAGTCATAGCAAAAACACCATTAGTATACAAACCCTTCTTGGTCTGCATTATTTTTTTTAATGCTTTCTTTATTTCTTGTTCGGTTTTTGCCCCATGATATGCCTTAGGTACTGTTCCAAAAAAACAGGACGATAGCATTGAGGAGCCATCCAATAACAGCAGCATACAGCCACCTCCTTTTTTTAACCTGTTGCTTTACTTTTACGGTAGAGGTTTCGAACCTCATAGGATAGAAGCTCTCCACAGTTGGAACAACTTATTTCAACAGACTCCTCTGTTGACTGGTATGTACCCAACACGTCATAATTATCAGCTTCCACATATGATACGGTTAATCTCCCCTTACATTTAAAGCATAAGAGCAAACAAAGCTCACATGCATAAACTTTGGCGGAATTTTTTTCCACCTTTGCTTCAACACCACAATGGGCGCAAATTCCTACTTCCTTCATTTTATCTACCCCCCCATTAAGAGTTACAATATCTCGAAAAACAAACACAAAACTACCATTGCAACTGATATCCCCATTAACCCTTCCAAAAGTTTTAGAAATACAAAAACAAAAATCATACAAGATTCATCCATAAAAAGATTCTCCTTTCTTTTTTTGTTTAAAAACAAAACATATTAATCTGTTTAGAAACAGAAAGTTTTACACATATAAAAAGGAACCCCCCTCTTAAAGGGGGTTCTGTCTTATTTTCAAGTAGCTTGAACTCTATATCATCCTTTTATTATCTCGATGGCCTCGCTTTCATCTACTATCATTACCCCTAACTCTCTTGCCTTACGATTCTTTGAAGAACCGCTACCGGGATCGTTAGTTACCAGAT
>CAZBGG010000185.1:485-2961 GCA_964491305.1 uncultured Methanosarcinales archaeon | reverse complement strand
ACTAATTACACGACCATCATTGGGCATCATACGAGGGCCGTAAGTATTGAAGATTCTCACCACTCTTATATTGACACCATATTGGCGGTGATAATCAAAAAATAAAGTTTCGGCACAGCGTTTTCCTTCATCATAGCAAGCCCTCAAACCTATAGGGTTTACATTGCCCCAGTAACTTTCAGGTTGAGGATGAACTTGGGGGTCACCATAAACTTCACTGGTAGAAGCTTGTAGAATTGGGGCATTAGTCTGCCTAGCTAACTCCAACATGTTCACAGCACCCAAAATATTGGTTTTTACAGTGCTCACAGGATCATGCTGATAATAAACAGGCGAGGCAGGACTAGCCAGGTTATATATCTGGTCTATTTTTAAAGAAATATTATTTTCTATATTATGATTAATCAGCTCAAAACAATTGTTTCCTAAAAGGTGTCGAATATTTTCTATACTGCTGCTAAAAAAATTATCCAAACATAACACCTTAAAACCAGCTTCCAGCAAGCTTTCACAAAGGTGTGATCCTAAAAAGCCAGCACCTCCTGTAACAAGAACGGTCTTTGGGGTCAATTTATTTCTACCTCGTTTCCTGAAATTTTAATTTTTAGCTAAAGAAAATTATAAAGTAAAATAGAAGGAATGTGAAGACAAACCAATGGCAGAACGTTACAACGAAAGTTTTAATATGCTCCCCGCCGCTGAAATACAGCCCCTACAGTACGAACCGAAATGCTTATATCCAATATTAATGTCCAGTTGCGCACATAAAAAGCCTCTAAAAACATTGCGCTCACAAAGTCCATATCGCTTCGACCGGCAACCTGCCACAAACCGGTAATACCGGGACGCACTTCCAGGGTAGTATCAAATAATTCTCGTAAATCTTTTAGTTCTAAACCATATTGCTCCAAAGAAGATTCCAAGTTTTCTAAGTTATAAAGATCAAGATTGTATAGAAGCTTTGGCCTGGGCCCTACAAGGCTCATCTCCCCCTTAATAACATTTATAAGTTGGGGTAGTTCATCCAAGCTAGTTGCTCTTAAGATTTTGCCTATCCTGGTTACACGGGGATCCCTTTTTAGTTTGAAATACTGTTCCCATTCTTTTTTCAAAGCAGGATCGCTTTCTAGCACTTCTCTTAACACCTGTTCCGCATTTTGATGCATAGTGCGAAATTTAAAACAAGTAAATGTTTGCCAATTGAAGCCTAACCTTTTTTGGCTGAAAATAGCCGGGCCCGGGGAATCCAATTTGATAATCACAGCTAGAAGAATTAATATGGGCCAAATAATTAGCAGGATGAGCAGGGAAACCACTATATCAAAGCTGCGCTTCATAAAATGCCTGAGAGGGTCTCTCTGTTTATTACGAATATGCATGCTGGCTTGTAATTCATGATCAAAACAGTTTGCTTCTATCCCCATAAAAGGCATAGCTGAAATTCCCGGGATCAAAAGCAATGATTTTAACCGGTAATGCAAATTTTTATGCATCTCGTTTACTTTTTCCATCACAAGCTCTCTGGAAGCTTGATTATAGACAGCTATTACGATCATTTCTGCTTTGGTTCGTTCAACCAATTCCGCACATTCGGAGGGAGTGCCGAAATCTACAACTTCATAACCCAGGTACGGATTCTTTAGCAAGCTAGTGGCCGCCAATTGATCACCGGGTTCCTCACTGATCACCAGTACCCGCTGGCACCAAAATTGGAAACGACTGAGATAATTTTTTATTAAGTATCGCATCGCAGGTAGTAAAAACAAGGAAACTACAAAAGTCAACAAAATAAATGTCCTGGAGACTTCCGCGTGAATTTTCATTAAGTAAAGAAGGGCCAATACCATCAAGCATGAAAGAATAAGGGCACTGATTATTTTCTCAAATTCCCGCCAGAAAGAAAGTCTTTTGGTATACAACTCTTCATACGCAAGGAAACAAAACCCAATGACAGGCAGCCACCAAATGGTAGTTATCATATTAGGAGGTAATTCGGTGGTAAAATGATTAGGGAAAATAGCCGGCAGGAAATCAGCTCTAATAAGCAGGGCTAACCACATAGCAGCTAGCAATGTAATTACATCGGCGACAACTAATACGGTAACTCGAGCAGTGTTGGTTAAAATAGATAGACCCTCCTCAGGGCACCCAAACTATTAGCAAAATCTTTTTGGTGAAGGTTTCATCCAACCTTTTTCATTAATTTGTTTTAAACTAATACTGATATTCATTATAAGAGAAAATTACTAAACTGTCTATTAACCTTAGTCACTTACTAAAATACACCTACCCTCTTTAGCTGGAACCTTTATACAATTGATCTTCGGATTCAGCCATTATATCCTTTACTTTCGGTATAACCCTCTTTAAAGCTCTTTGGAATCCTATGGAAGAAATAGGTTTAGACGGGGAACCATCCGCACTGTACAAAAACATTTTCCCAACCCTAACTAATCTTCTTAATCTGGAAACCTGC
>CAZBGG010000185.1:0-475 GCA_964491305.1 uncultured Methanosarcinales archaeon | reverse complement strand
TCACGGGCTAGTCTTTTAGCTGTCTCCCTTAAAAAAGGAAACTGAGTCAGATATATAAGGGATACCCAAATTCTAGCTTCTCTCGGTTGATTTACCACAGCCCCCCGCCAATACGTAGCATATTGCTCTTCCATAGAGCCAGACGTAATCTTTTGAAATTCTTCTGGGGTAAGAATACCTTTTTCCATAGCCATATCCACAATATCGGTTCCCGGTAAAAAAGTTAAACCGTGAATTTGCAACTCAAAGGGAGGTGCCATTTCTGAAAACAAGTTAAACGCCTCTTTTAAATCTTCTAAAGTTTCAAAGGCATGGTAAGCCATAAAATCATAAACTACCCGAGGAACTTTGGCTTCCGAGATGATCTGGCTGGCCTGAAGAATATCTTCCTGGGTTTCGGAACGATTAAATATTTCTTTGCGGATTCGATATGAACCACTTTGAATACCCACCTCCAGCTCATATAATCCTGCTT
>CAZBGG010000184.1:0-2963 GCA_964491305.1 uncultured Methanosarcinales archaeon | reverse complement strand
ATCAATCTGCATGGAAGGAGAGATTAAAGGTTAATTTAAATAATTTATGGATGAGTGTCTTAATCCAGGATTATGTAGGGCCACAGGATATGCTTAACAACAGAAGGTAAAACCAAACAATAGATTTATAAAGTAGTTTTTAGGTATTGGCAAGAATATAAGCAAAGAGATATGATGACCGAAAATACAAGCAACAAGTTTGGGACATTTACAGGAGTTTTTGTACCAACTTTCCTGGGAATAATAGGGGTAATACTTTTCTTGAGACTCGGCTATATAGTGGGGTCCATAGGAATTTTCGGGACCATCGTAATAATATTGATGGCGGTTTCTGTAACCCTCTCAACCAGCCTATCACTAAGCTCCTTGACAAGCAACATTAAGGTAAAAGAAGGGGGTGTCTACAGTATAATCTCAAAAACCCTGGGCCTTGAAGCAGCAGGGAGCGTGGGTATTCCTTTGTATTTCGCCCAATTGTTTTCAGTTACGCTGTATCTATTCGGTTTTTCAGAAATTTGGACATATTTTTTTCCAAATCACAATATTTATGTAGTACTGACAGTGGCATTCCTTTCTATATTTGCGCTTACCTTTGTAAGCCTCAAGAGCGCAATTAGAGCACAATTAATAATTTTTGGACTGATTCTGGTATCTCTTATCTCATTTTTCGGGGGAGCCGATTGGTTACCAAATAACACAGATAATCTGTTCAACTCTTACTTTATTGATGAGGGAGGTTTCTGGGCCCTTTTTGCACTTTTTTTCCCAGCAGTTACAGGCATAATAGCAGGCATAGGATTGTCCGGGGAGCTTAGGGAGCCTGATAAACAAATACCAAGAGGTTTAATAGGAGCCATTACCGTAACTACGTTGATTTATATCCTTGTAGCCATTCTTCTTAGTTTTTCTTCGACGAAAGGAGAACTACTAAATAACTCTACAATTATAATAGATATTGCAGCAATCGGCTCAATTGCTTTCATAGGAATACTTGCAGCATCATTCTCAAGCGCCCTAACAACGTTTGTTTCTTCTCCCCTGCTCCTTGAAGCCATGGCAAAAGATTCTTTAATTTTTAAGGGCAAGGTTTTCATAAGGAACAATAACTCGGTTGTACCTAGAAATGCAGTTCTTTTCTCCGCAATACCAATCCTAATAACCTTATATATAGCAAACCTTGATTCTATCGCGCCAATAATAACAATGCTCTTCCTCATAACCTACACAATGATAAACCTGATTGCCTTTATTGAGCAATCCATAGGGATTGTAAGTTTTAGACCAAAAATAAACATTCCAAAATTCGTGCCCCTATATGGGATAATAGCCCCCATAACCTTTATGTTTTTCATTGATCCTATCGCAGGTATTTTTGCTTCCATTTTTGTGCTGTTTATTTATATTCTGCTTTTGAAGAAAAAGAAATTTTCAAGTGAAGGGGATATAAGGCAGGGCTTATTTGCAACTATATCCGAATGGGCCGCAAAAAAAGCCCATGATATGCCACAATCTACAAGATTCACATGGAAGCCAAATATTATGATTCCCGTCACCAACTCCTCAACACTATCCTATAACTGGCCAATAATCAAATCAATAACATATCCCAACGGAACTCTTACAGTCTTAGGGATTGAAATTGAAAACAACCGTAACAATAAATCCAAAAACCTGGGTTTTAAAGGTATAGCATCTGTCCTTAAAAAATGCAACAGGGAAGGAGTGTTCACTTCAGCATCAAATCTTACATCAGGCTGTTATGTGGATGCAGTAAGCATATCCCTGGAAGCAATTCAAGGAGATAAACTTCCCCCTAACATTCTATACCTTCCCTATACTGGAAAAAAGCTTCACTTAAAATCGATTAGAAAAATATTCCAGGCTGCTAAAAAGCATAAAGTGGGTGTAATCATTTCAGAAGATACAAACATCAGGAAACAAGTTGTTAATAAACAAATTAATGTCTGGATTCCAAGCAACACGCTCGGGAGCGATTTGTTTATGGAAAGGAAGTTTGACCTTGCTCTACTGGTTGCTTATAAACTCTATAAAAATGAAAAGGGCAAAATCATAATAAGAGCATGCGTTGAAAGTAAAGACAAGGGTAGAGCTGAAAGATACATAAATAAGCTAATCAATGAGTCGCGGTTCCCGGAAAATTGTGAGCTGATAATATCAACTATGACTTTCCTTGAAACACTTTCCCACGCAACCGATAAGGAGATTCACCTGATACCTATAACAAAATATACTGATATAGCCCATGTAAGAAAGATTAGAAGTATCAACAAAAAGTCCATTCTTTATATACTCGACTCGGGTAGAGAGGATGTTCTTGCATAATAAATTGTCCGTATTACAAAGACTAAATTCGTAATCATAAATCCATTAAATTTATATTCTAATAAAAGTTTTGCCAATGCGATAGTAGATGGGGAAGACTAATCAGAATAAAAAATTACTAAATTATTTGGAGACAAATTCCGAACTAACAAATGAGCAACTAGGCTGCCTTCTTCAGATAGATTTTTTATACAAGGATGAGCCCAGTGATTTGGACACTTTCAGGTCAAGATATCCTCATTTTGACCCGGAATCCATTTATAGTGAAGAATCAGAAGATATAACCTTCATCAAAATCGCAAGGAGTAATGAGCCTGAATCTGTAATTAAGCATAGGCTGAACTTGTATTTTAACGTAAAGAGTAATTACATAGATGACTTTAGAACATATGAAGACAATAAAGCCAGATTTTCTAAAGCTTCTTATTACGCTTCATACCTCATTGATGATTTTCTCAAGCGTTCAGGATTACCAGAAAGGATTAAAGAAACCCTAAGAGAAGATGAGAAGGTAAGAGAATGCTACGATTTATGTGAACTCTTGAAAATTTATAAAAAAACAAGGAGCAAAAGAATCAGGTTCGAAATAATAAGAAAAATCGGTCTGATTGTTCTGGCAA
>CAZBGG010000183.1:0-2982 GCA_964491305.1 uncultured Methanosarcinales archaeon | reverse complement strand
AAGTAGAGTTATTTAAAAACCTCCTATAAATGTAAACCAATTTCGTGACTAAACAAAAAATTTTTCCCAAGAAGTTCATTTGATGTATATTTTAGAGGATTTTGCGTCCTGCTCTGGTTTTGGATTTATGATTTGCTCTTGTTTAGTCAGTGTTCATAAAACTTCTTCCAGTTTTCTTGATTTTTTTGGATGCTTTAGTTTACGCATTGCTTTTAGTTCAATTTGTCTGACCCTTTCTCTAGTGATTCCAAGGTCATTACCTATTTCTTCCAATGAATGGTCATATTCATAATCAATCCCAAGGCGCATAGAAATTACCTGACGCTCCCTCTCTGTTAATTCATCAAGAATCCCCCTTATATGAGTGCTTCTTTCTTTCCTTATTAATTCTTCATCAGGTGGCAGGTGATGCATTTTGCTATCTTGTTGGCTTTCTACAAATTCTATAGGTGTGCTCTGGTTTCTCTCAAATGAATCTCCTTTATTAATGGGTTCATCAAGAGATTTTGTTTTTTCCCTTAGAGATTGTATTGTCTGAAAATTTTTAAAAGATATTTTCTTATCTGACATGTCGTTGTAGGCTCTCCACTGCTCTTCTAATGTTGGTTCTCTCTGTAATTGATGCGCTAAATAGATGTATGATTTATAGCTTTCTCTAATCTTTTCGTGTATATGTACTGGCTTGCGTATAGTTGAGCCCTTATCACTTTTTTCTCTTCTTATTTTTTGTTTAATCCACGATGAGGCATAGTTTCCAAAGCTGCTTTCACGTTGTGGGTCAAATAATTCAATTGCCCGCATTAAGCCTTCAGCAGCGTTTGAAAAATATTCACTATTTTTAGATGTGAATTTCAGACCAAGGCGTGCATTTCTTATGATAAATTCATGTTTCAATCTTTCTTCCCTAGCCTCATATTCGCCTATTACACTCATCTTCTCTTCTAGCTCTTTTTGAGACATATTTGCGTCCCTTAATATTTCTCCCTTTCTTTTATCAAGTTTTTTAATAGCGTTTTTTATGTATTGTTTCTTTTTAGCTGTAAGACGCTCTTCTCCAGAGGCGCTATCCAGTTCTGTGCTATCTTTTTCATATTTTCTTTTTTGCTGATCAATAATTCTTAAATCCCAACAAACACTTTTCAATCTGGATAAAGCTCTTTCAGTTATCTCATGCCTAAAGTCTAGTTCTTTTGTTGTTTCTGAAATTATTGCTTCCAGGTCTCCTTTTTTTTTGTCTGGAGAAGATTCCATCTCTCCATATAATTTTGATAAAGTCTCATACTGCTTCATAAAATTATCTCTTACTTCAGGTAGTGTGATTTCTTCTTTCTTAAGTGTGTTAGTGAATGCTCCCGTGAAACCTATGCTGTTTCTTTTTGCATATTCGTATAATTGGTCCAATTCTTCTCTCATATATTTTGTTGTGGATATTTCTCCGAGGATGTTTTTTTGACAATCTCTCATTGATTGTCTATATTCCTTCTCCTCATCACGTGTAAAGCCAGGGATTTTTTTCAATGCACTTATGAAACCTTTAGGTGTTTTGTTCTGGTATTGAAAGTCTTTATCTATTTTCTTACTTTTTTCTTCAGTTGTTCTGGGTGCAGGATCAACCGGCATAGATAAGGCTTCCTCAACTTTCTCCATATATTCGGGGTTTCCATCCAATATTTCCCTTAAATGATAAATTAAGCTTCTTCCAGTTATTTTTTTACTAATCCTGTAGCTGCTGTCTACTACCGTTATGTTCTCAAGTAGTCCCGCTTGTGTTAATTTAATAACCTCTTCATAAGGTATTCTAGTTCTTTTGACAAACTCATGGATATTCATGTCGCCAAAATCTTCAGAAAAAGTTTCCATACTTTCAGGACTTTCTTTTACTCCTCTCTGATATAGTTTGAGTCTTTCCCTTATTTCATCGTATGGCATCGTAAGTAAATCATTTTTATAAAGGAATAGCTCAATCTTTATGACATCTTCACCTATTTCATAGGCAATATCTTTTGGTCTCATTTTTCCGGCGTTATTAAGTGTAAAAGCAAGTGCCTGAAAGGGGTTATAATTTTTGCTTCTAATAGAAATTGGAGGAATACTTTCCTTTATCGATTCACTTGTTTCTATCATATAATCGAGGGAAAAAGGCCCGGGCTTTCCTTCATTATGAAGCTCTGTTATTTTTTCGCAAGGGATTCCTCTTTGTATATGATTATCTACTACATATTCTCCAAGTAAGGAAGGGTCCTTTTCGAATTTTTCAAAAATTGAATCTATCGTTACATCATCGAAATTTTTAGAAAGTGTTACTGCCAGCTTATAAGGGTCAACGAACCCCCCTTGATTACTGCTATTGCCAGCAAGTTCCTGCTTTTTCAGCATTCCTTTAACCTCGCAAGCAAGATACTCTTTACCCTGATGATTTTGTCTACACCATTTAAGTGATTCTAGATATTCATTATCTATGCCAACATCCAGGAGTTCCTTTTCGTTAATCCATCTGATGTCATTCATTGTCATGATTTTTTCAATTTCTTCATATGTCATAAGATATTTTCACCCTTAATTCTTTATTTTTTATATCTATTATGTCGCCAAGACTAAATCCTGTTAATTCATTAATTTCTCTTGTGGTTAAGCGACCGGCATAGGTTGGGAATTCGTTCATCCTGATACCCATGAAATCAATGGCACCTTTAAAGTCCGTATATTCAGTGCCTCCTACCATCCAGGTAGGGGGGTTATATTCTTTGATATTTGTAATGGTTACGTTTAAGAAATCTTTAAAGAAGTCGTAGACTGCCCTGCATAATCTTATCTTTCCCCTGTTGTCAATGCTTTTATATGGCTCCCCAATTACGTCATTTCCAATGAATTTAGTCCAGTTATTAATTCTTTGCCAGTGCTTAAATTCTTCTAATGATAAAGAGTCAATGAACATTCTCCTGTCAATGTATTTTGTTATATCGGAAGTACAATATGGGAATT
>CAZBGG010000182.1:0-2982 GCA_964491305.1 uncultured Methanosarcinales archaeon | reverse complement strand
GCCGGAAAATCAACCGCGCTCCCGGTTTACCTGCCCGAATAAGGTTGTGTAGTATGAGTTAAAAATGATAGAAAGTATCATTTTATATGCCCCACTCTTGATTTAATATAACAAAACTTAAACTAAACACATTTTTCCCCTCATCCCAATAATTGAGCTAATTTGAAAGTCTTTAAAGGCAATATATTTTATAAAAAAAACGTAATTCAATTAAATTCGTTGTTTCAGATAATAATCGCTTGAATACCCAAGTACTAACCAGCAAGATAGACTTCCCAACCCTTTTTTAGGCCGAAAGGTAAGCTTGAAGGAAAATAAACTATTTTATGTTATTCGGTAAGTCTTTAATTAATCATCAGCTTGATAACTCTCAACGATATCCACAGCCAAGTCCCTATTTTGCAGTCGCATGACATTTTCATCCTTATTATAACCCAGAAAATTAATGCTTCCATACCAGACAATATTATAATCTATAACTGTAAATTTCTGCTGCATCTTATCCTGTAACATCACCCTTATATTTGCATCTTGCAAATCCTCAATAATTCTCTGAACTCTCATCCTATACTTTTCTTTATAATCTGAAACTTGCCTGGTTATTACTGTTACCTCTACTCCCCGCTGCAACACATGTTTTGTTATTTCCATTACTTTTTGCACTCCCTTTTTATCCAGTAAAGGGCTGGCAATTATAACTTGATTGCAAGCTCCTGCTATATCCTGAAGATATAGCTCCCAGAAATTTTCCTGGTTGTATAAAACATCCACCTCTTCCCCTTCACTATTAGCAACTTTAATAGTATAACCGGCTGCCTTGTAAGCCTTAAGCCTCTTCTTATACATTTTTTCCAACACATATTCATGCACATCTACATAATCCAATACTCTCACTTCTTTTTTATCCTGATGCAATCTGTGCAAACGGCCTATATATTGCTGCACTGTGCCATGCCAAGCTACCGGAGAAACTAATAACAGCGTATCTAGGCGGGAGTAATCAAAGCCTTCTCCAATATATTTACCCGTTGCAACTAATACGGGAGTATTACCCCTTCCTCCCTCTTTCAAAGTTTTCATAGCTTCATTACGGTGTTTATCCGTCATTTTCCCAGTCAAAGAAATCGTTTCTATGTTCTGAGCTTGTAGCATATTTACTAACTGTTCCACATGAGCCGTTCTATCAGTAAGAATAAGAAGAGTTCTGTCCTGATCTCTTTCTGAAATAACATCTTGGACTATCATATTATTTCTGTTTTTACTGGTAGCAAGCGCGCTATATACTTGTTGGATATGCCATTTGCTACCATTCTCACAAGGAGGCATCTTAAATGAAGTAAACCTGGGTACAACTACATGCTCAAAAGGTCGTTGAGAAGCTTGGGAGCGGGGATCCACTTTATATCGCACAGGTCCCAAATGCATAAACACTACAGGGTGATGGCCATCTTTCCGAGTAGGAGTGGCAGTTAGTCCATAAATATTTCGAGCATGAACATTTTTAATAACTTTTTCATAGCTAACAGCAGATAAATGATGACATTCATCCATAATCACCATTCCGTAATCTCTCAAAAAAGGCTTAACCTCATTTCCTTCGTTCGTTTTGTTTTGTAATGACTGAATTAAGGCTACATCTACAATACCGCTTCGCCTTTCCTTGCCACTAGCTACTTCTCCCACAAATTCACTTTTACTGCCCTGTCCTTTCGAGAACTTATTTTCTACTGAAAAGCCTTCTTTAAAGTTTAATAATTTGTTTACCTGAGCCTTCCACTGATCCAGTAGTTGACGCCGATGCACCAATATCAAAGTATTAGTTCTTTTCTGTCCTATTAACCATACGCCTATTACCGTTTTACCAAAAGCAGTAGTAGCTGCCAAAACCCCATTAGTATAATTTAACAATGCTTCACCTGCTTCTTGCTGCCCAACAGTCAACTCTCCGCTAAATTCTACCTCAATTTTTTGTCCAGGATTGGTTTTGTCAATAACTTGGACTTTTACTTTTTGCTCTCTAAAAAACTTCAACAAATCGTCCATGCACCCACGAGGCAAAGCTATATATTCTGCAAAGTCTTCTTCCAAATGTATTATGCGGGGATAATTATGGGTTGACAAACGCATAGCTTGACGTTTATAAAATTCAGGATTCTTAAAAGCTGCCAACCTTATTATCTGATTCAATGCTTTTGCAGTTAAATCATGTTTAGGGATATATAACATGTTGGCAACAGTTATTTCTATGGATGAAGGCATATTGGTAAGAACATGCTTGGCAGGCTCTACTTCCCAAGGTTTATACTCATATTGTTGATCCTCAAAATCATCTTTTATTAACTCCCCAAGTTCATTCTTTCCACCTATTTGTTTAATATATTTTTCCACTTGCTCTCCGGTTATTTTCTCTACTTTACTCAAAAAAGCCCATTGGTCAATATATGGGACAAAATTCTCATCAATAAAAACACTGTTTTCTTCTTGACGAGCTGATTTTTGAAGTGGCAAAGCAATCAGATTGCCAAATCCTCCTTCAGGTATAGTATCTTGGTTGGGAAAAAGTCTGTCATAAGAATCAAGACCAATTTGATAATGCCTTGTCATTACTTCCGTAATTAAAGAACTACCTAATTTGCGAGCCAAAACAGCCGGTATAGCATCATCAAAGAAAAACCAAACATGGGCACCATTTCCTGAACGCGAACGCTCTACTGCAAAAGGAATACCATTTTCCTTACATACCTGCCGAATTTGCACCACATCTTCTTGCCAACTTCGCTGATCCAAATCAATTGCCAGAAAATAGCAAGTGTCATCCGGCAGCAATGGATAAACGCCAGCTATTATACGTCCAGTTAAATGAGCCTCAGCTGCTTGTTTATCAAAAGAATAAAAATTCTGATTCCTACAATTAGAACAACTTACTTTGGGCTTCTGGCAAACACCTTTTATCCACTCATTAGCACAAACTGGTGAGTAACC
>CAZBGG010000181.1:0-3006 GCA_964491305.1 uncultured Methanosarcinales archaeon | reverse complement strand
AGATGATTATCTAAGGCTGGATGATTTGATGAAATCTGCTAATTCGCAAAGAGCAAAGATACACATAATCAGTTCAGAACACGAGGCCGGAAATAAACTTGATGGATTGGGAGGTATTGGTGCAGTCCTAAGGTTCAAGATTTGAGTGTTTTTTTAATTTAATTTAAAAATAATTTAATAATTCTTTGATAATATGCTTTATGTTATCTTGATGGAACCCGAAGAACAGGGAAATGTTGGTGCAGTTGCCAGAGTTATGAAGAATTTTGGTTTCAAAAATCTGGTTTTAATTAATCCAAAGTTCTCAGGTATCGATGATGAAGCTATAGCTAGGGCAAAGCATGCAAAAGATATCTTAAAAAAGTCTCTTTTTGTTAAAGAAGATTTTTTGGGCAAAATGGACCATGTTGTCGGGACCACTGCAAGGCTTGCTTCGGATTACAATATTTCAAGGATTCCAATAACTCCTGTTGAGCTTTCCAAAAAGATGGATAGAGAGTCAAATATAGGTCTTATGTTCGGGTCTGAGAGCACCGGGCTTAGGAATCGTCATATACAAAAATGCGATCTCCTAGTTAATATTCCAACTGTTGGTGTATATTCTTCCTTAAATCTAAGTCACGCTGTTGGTATATTAATTTATGAAATATCAAAGCAGACAAGCAAGGCGAGGAAAGCAGAAACTGCAAACAGGGACTATAAAAATTACATAATGGATAAATTAGAGGATGTACTTGATTCGTTGCCATTTGATACAGATACCAAAAAGGAAACGCAATTAAAGGCTTGGAAAAGGATATTTGGGAAGGCTCAACTCACAAAGAGGGAAGCTTTTATAGTGTTTGGGTTTTATAAGAAATTGAGCAATAAATTAAAAAAGAATAGTAACTAAATTTTAAAGAAATTGTCTTGGTCGATCTTTTTTTCGACGCGTTTTGACCAACTTTTGATTATATCTTTAAGTATTTGTTTGATTTTGTTCTCTGGCAGTATCTTATACTCAAATAAGTAGCCCCCTGTATCCAGATTTAATTGATTCTTTGTAAGTAGTTTTTTTTCTGTCATTTTTTTAAAGGCTTTCTGTGCTGTGGTAATCTCTAGGCCAACTTCTTTAGAAAGGGCACTTGTAGTAAAAGTTCTATCTTTGTTCTTTAGCAGATGTAAAAAAATACTAAGCTCGGCTCTTGTAAGTCCAAGCCCGCATTTAATAATATCAATTGATCTAAAGTCTTTACAAGCAAAATTTATCATTTTAGTAGTTGGTTTTTGTCCAAAAGGATTAGATTACAAGCCCAATATCTCATCTATTTTATTTCTGAGGTCCTTTTCTGCCATGAATCCAACCATCCTGTCGATCTCTTTTCCTCCTTTTGTCATTATCAGGGCTGGAATGCCACTTACATCGTATTTTTTAGCTAGTTCCTGGTTTTCGTCGACATTGATTTTTGCAAATTTAACTGTTCCTTCAAAATCGCCGCTCAATTGCTCAAAAACAGGACCCAGCATCTTGCATGGCGGGCACCATTGTGCCCAAAAATCAAGCAAAACGGGAATATCAGACTGTTCAACTTCTTTTTCAAAATTTTCGTTTGTTATTTCAATAACTGTCATAGTTACCACCTCGGTTAATTATCAGTACTGATGAAAAACAGATAATATATAAATGTGGCGGAGTACTTATATAATCATTGAAAAAATGTAAGTACACATGGTGTTGAAAGCCTCATAAGAGAGTATATCGGAAACGCTTCTCGTTCTGGTTTGTCTTTTTTATTAAGAATATGGGTCTTAGAGTATGTAAATTACTGCAAGTATAAGTAGCAAAACGAGTTCTATTATACCAACTATCAGAAGCTGACCTATTAGCCCAAAAAAATATATAGAAATAAATGACTTCAATGGTGTGATCTTCTGTAGTTTTGAAAGTCCTTTGGTTTTAAGATACATCTGATAAATGGATATTGCAAGAAAGATTATTGTGAAAAAGATAATGCTTACTATAACATAAATGCTTTCTGCAAAAGGAATCAGTAAAATTATGGCTAGAAATATGGGGGCGGAGAAATATTCAGGAGCTCGTGCGTAAACTATCGCCTTGTATGTCTGTTTGTACCCATGACTTCCTCTGAATAAAATAACAAACCAATGGATTATCCAGTACCTTAAAAAAGAGAGTATTATGAAGATAATTGCAAGTGACAAGTAAAAGGCTATGTATGTTGAAAGATTAAGGGGTATTTGATTAAGTAGTGAAAACCCTGTCTTTTCTGCCAAAAAAGAAACATAAGCATTTATTTGCTGTATATATGTGTAGGTCAGGAAGATCATTATGAATAGAATCAGGAAAACTTGGAATAATATGTGCCTCATAAAATTGTTATCTTTATCAATTGTATTGAAGAACCTGTTAGGGGTCATCAATATTCTTTTAATTGATTTAAGAACGTGCATCTTTTATTTTCTCCACAAATTCTTGGACCCTTTTGTTGTATCTTGGTGTGGAACTTGGTCCCAACTTATAGTATATTTTCTCTGCAGATTGACCCCAGCTGTATTCCCCCTGCTCCTGTCTTATGCTATGTACTTCGAATTCTCCCAATTCAGAGCCTTTTTTTAGGTGGTAATAGATTGATTTGCTTGTGCACTTTGGGAATAGTTCACAATATATCTTATAAATATCATAACCATAGCCGTTTCCAAGAATATACAGAATATCAACTATATTCTGTCTTATTTGTGACTTGTTAGGTCTTCCCCTTGCCATAGGACACTGGCTGAATATCTATTTTTAATATTTTTCTGTATGGAAAATAAATCAAGGATATGGTTGTGGACATTTGTTTATAATCCTAAGGATGGGCTTAGAAATTTTCAAAAACAAATATATTTAACAAAATTTATATATTATAGAGTATTATCTACCTGTTAGGTGGAGGATATGGGTACGGTAAAAGGAATTGCAAATTTAAGCTTGACAGTTGTGGCATCCCTTGTACTGATATTGTT
>CAZBGG010000180.1:0-3013 GCA_964491305.1 uncultured Methanosarcinales archaeon | reverse complement strand
TACGATTATTTTGTAACTTGTATTTTTTTGCCAGCAATTGACATATATTGTATAAATATCCTCATGCTCGTCTCCTATGTCTTCTTCTCCTTCTTCAATAACTCTTAGAACGTGCTTTGTCGCCACGGTTTTTCCTACTCCCGGCCTACCAAAAATAAACAGATTACTTCCGTTTCTTCTTGATAAGAGTGGTTTTATTGAATGGGCAACCTGTTTTTGCTCATTTTCTCTATGTAATATTATCTTTGGCTGATACGAGAAATCAAGTGCAACCTCGTTTTTGAAAAGAGTTTCATTTTCTTTTAAAATATCGTCAAAAAGCCCCATCTGTCAAGCGAATTGAAAAAGCTTTATATATTTTTTTGTAATACTGTCGGAAAAGATGGATAAAAAAGAAAGTAATAAACACCGAGAAAAGATGGTCGCCTACAAAAGCCTAATCAGATTTTCAATGGTTGTTTTAATTCTTGTATTTGGTCTTTTTGCAGGGTTCATAGACGAAGAAAATAGTTTTTTATTGAGAATTGCCGGAATTGTTTTGTTTATTGTATATCTTGTTCTGTCACTAAGAAAGTTTGAGTCCATTGAAGATAGGAAAAATCTTTTGCAAGTTGTTGCTTCCACCAAAGTCTCCCTGATTGTGCTTAGTTTTTTAGGTCTTTTGGTATCTCTCATTGGAATGAACAGAAATTTAAATGCCAGCGCAGATGAAGTGATTAGCTTTTTAATATTAGTTTCAATAATTATTTTCTTCGTTTCTTATCTGATAAACAGAAAAGCTTTTAAATAAAAAAACCCTGGAAATTCTTATAATGGCCACAAATAGAATGGGACAGAACTCTGCTGGCGGAGCAGCGGGTTTTATTGCGGTTATTGCAGGTGCTCTTCTGCTTTACATTTTGCTATTGCCGCCGGATGTAAGAGACGAGCTCCTTGACGAGAATGGTGTGACTCCTCCGGACAATGGTGTTTTACCTGATGATGATATTTTGAATGGAATTAACAGGACACTTCTTGATGAAAGTCCCGGGAGACTTAGCTATCAAAGATTCGATGAATATGAGCACAATTTTCCTTCTATAAATCTTTTTAGTACTACCAGCGGTAAGCAAAGGGAGATAGGTAATGCACTTTATATTAAAAGCGGGATTTTTGATAGAAAAGAAGAGTTTGTTGAATTTGAGATGCCTAAGAGAGATTTGGTTGAAAATATATATTTATACTTTGACCTTAACAGGAACCGCAACAATAAGGGCGAGCTTATTATCTGGTTGAATGATAAAAGGATTTTTCGTGGAGAGGTGGGAGATTCCCTTTCAGACCCTATTAGTGTAAACAAAGATGATATAAGGGAATCAAATGTTCTCGGGTTAGAGGTATCAGGGGTTGGTTGGAAGTTTTGGACAACAAACGAGTACGAAGTTAATAATTTGAGAGTGTTCTATGATGAGATGGATAAGAGCAGACAGGAGGGCTCAAACAGTTTTATAATAAGGGATTCTGAAATACAAAATATGGATATGGCAAAGCTTGAGTTTAATGCTGACTGCAATCCTCGCGAGGCAGAGGTTCTTGAAGTTTCTTTAAATAGACATACAATATATTCGTCAGTTCCTGACTGCGGCTCAATGAACAGAGTGGATGTTTCAAAGGATGTTTTAAGGGCTGGAGAGAATACTATTACTTTCAGAGGTACCAAAGGCGATTTTTTGATAACCAACAGCCGTTTGAGGACTGAAATGAAGGAGATAGCTTACCCTGTTTATTATTTTGAGGTGGATGATAGACTTTTTGATACAAAGGAAAATAAGTCGGTTTTGGATGATAGGTATGATGTATGGCTTAATTTTAGGTTTATAGATGATGGAGAGAGGAAAACTGCGAGGGTATTTATAAACGGAAACCAGTTTTATCTTGACACTAACGGTGGAGATTACAAAAGGAAAATCAACCACTATGTTGAGGAAGGCACGAACGCCATAAAAATAGAGCCAGATTTATCTGTACTTAACATAATAAAATTGCAGGCTGAAGTGGAAGAGAGAAAATAATTCTTCCGGCAAAAATATTATAAATAAGAAAAGGCGTATTCTAATGGAAACTATTAAATATTAAAAAAATAAAAATCATTAGATGTATATGTTAATGCAAAAAAAGAGGAAATGTCAGTATGGTTAGCGAAAGGGATAGAGAAGCGATTCAAAGACAATACAGGGAAAAAGAAAGGATAAAGAAAGAGATTAAACAATTAAAAAATACGACTCCAGAAAAAGCAGAGATTGTTAAAAAAAAGCACGAACTGCAACAGATTGACAAGAATATTGAAGATATTTACAATGGGCTTTTTTCCTTGAAGGGCATAAAAAATGATCTTTTTTCTAAAAACGAGCGCGATATTATGGCTCATTTGGGTCATCAGAAAAAGGCAAATGAAGTAGCTCAAGAATTAGATGAACTGAATAGGAAAAGAAATCTTGCAGAATACCTAGATAATTCTAATTATAAAGAAAGAGTAATTGAAAAGTTAGATGATCAAATTAGAAATAAAAAAAGTGAACTGGCAGAGATTAATGAAAATTTGCGGAAAACGGGCAAGGGGGAAGTTTGGCAGAAAGCAGAAGTGCCGAAAAGGGCGGTTCAGGATGCGTGGGGGAAAGTTAGAGAGGCTGATAGAAATTTTATGTCTGCGAGAAGCAGGACTGAGAAAGATTCTTTAGAAAGGGAAGTCAATCGCTTAAAAGAAGAATTATCTCAATTAAGCAAAGAAGAAGAAAATTCACACAAGGAAATTGAAAAGATTAATGAACGAATCGCTGAAGAGAATAAAGATAGGTATAAGGGGTACGAAAACGGGACCTGGTCTGACGATAAAGAAAGAGCTTATCAACGATCTCAACAAATTCTTGAAGAACATAAGCGGAGTTTGGAGCAAAAAAAGAGGAACATAGAAGAGAAGAAGGGACAGTTGCAAAATAAAAAAGAAGAAAATGAAGAAGAAATAAATAAGAAAAGA
>CAZBGG010000179.1:0-3020 GCA_964491305.1 uncultured Methanosarcinales archaeon | reverse complement strand
CACTAGCTTCGCTCTATTAATATTATTATCCCATCTCCAAAAGTTTCCTAAGGCAATTCCAACCAAATTACTTTGTCTCATATCCTTCATTAATCCATTCCTTGATGCCATTTTTCAGATGAAATATATTTTTGAAGCCAATACTAATAAGGATATCAACCGCACGCCTGCTCCTTTTGCCTGTTCTGCAATATACAAGATATTTTTTTTCTTTATCAAGATTCTTTGCTTTTTCAGCAAAATCTCCTGAATTAATATCCATAAGTCTGGAACCAGGAATGCTACTCTCCATATGCTCACTTCTGGTTCTCACGTCAATTATCGTTATTTCCTCCCGTGAAACAATATTTCTGGATTCTCTGGCAGTTATATCCTTAACCCTAGTTCCTGTATTTTTCTTCCAATACATCATAAAACTCTCTATAATCACTAATATTTTTCACAAGCAATTCTGCTTTGCTGCTTCCGGTAGTATTAACGATTATGGTGCCATTTGAAAACACCTTATTTAAGAAACCCTGATATGAATTAATGTGGTCGATCTTTTTGTACAATATAGATTCCTGGGTCCTGTAAATTATACCATGTTTTTTCAGAACTCTTGTTTCTTGTATATGATAATTGGTAACTTTTATTTTCCAATATAGGATTCCCATAACAATTGGCATTAGAACTAACAATAAGGGTGTCAGCAATAATATTACTGTGGCAGTGTTTGCAAATGCTGGCCTAGAAATCTTGTGAGATTGAATAAGGCTGTTAAGCTTTCTGTTCTCTAATTCAGATATAAGCTCTTTACTCAAATTATTCGATATCATTATATCTGTGAAGTCTTTCCTCTTTTCAATATCAGGTATATACTTTAGGCCAAAACTATTTGAAACCATACTTGGTGAAGTGCCGCTTGTTAAAAGCTGTTCTCCGGCTATGTTAAACTGCATATAACCCACATCTGTCAGAGGAAACCTTATTATTTTTAAGCCCTTTATATCTTTGAATCTTGAAAAATAATGCGTATGAAAAAAAATGCCCTTTTTTACTTCCAGATGGCTCTTAAAAAATGACATTTTTGCATAAAATTGGTAATAATAGAGCTTATAAATGAAAGTAATCAAAAATCCAAGGGGTATAAATAGCAAGGGCAGAAAGAAAAACAATGAAAAAAAAGTGCCTACTATTGAGCCAGCAAATAACGCTACCAATAAAATTAAAAACGGAAAATTTGCCATGAAAAACTGTTTGAGACCAAAGCTGGGTCTTGCCTCATAAATCACTTCTTTGTCCTGTATATTTGCTTTTTCGAGCAATAGTTTTACTAATTCATCAGATTTCCTGATGTTTGCGAAGGTAATATCCTCTGAAGATCCTATGGACCAGAATTTAATGGTAAATGTATTGAACATCCTGTCGATAAAATTTTCCTTTACAATTATACCTGTTATTTTCTCAAATGAAAATTCAGACTGTTTTGAAGATAAAAATGAAAATCTCTTTTCAACACTGTTTTCTTTGACATAGAAGGTAGTGCAGCATACTGCAATTACACTCTGCGCAACGGCTATAATTATAACAAGTAACAAAGGTAAAAATATAATCATAATCGGGAGAAAAAGTATGCTTATCAAGAAAGGCATCAAAGATTTTTTGGGGTCCATAGTATGAATGGAACTAATAGTGGAAGTTCCCCTTTCTTTGGTTTCTTCATGGGAAGTTACTTTTTCCGTCTTATCAGATTGTAAAGTTTCTTTGGCATACTCCATATTATCCAAAGACCTTGATTCTTTGATAAGATTGTGTATATTATTCTCCATCTCCTCACCATTGATAACATTCTTGAATAAAAGCTCCTGACCGCTTCCCTGACAACTTAATTTAAGGTCATAAAGACCAATTATCCTATCTGTAACTGTCCTGGATGTTGCGGCATCTGCCAGGTTTTCCACAGGAATGTAAGAATATACTTTTGTGAGAAAACCTTCATAATACGTTATTGTGTCAGGATATATTGTATAGACTCTCATGTATAAGTCAAGAAACCTAAATGTAAACCTGGCAATCAAAAAGAAAATAAATAAGATGACTAAGAAAATTCCTAGTATTATAAAAGCTCCTGTGCCTAATTGCCCAGATATAAACTGGATTCCCAAAGCACCAAATAAAAAAGCCTGAATGAAAAAAAATACACTGATTAAAGTTAGAAAAGCCCCGCTCATTACTTCTATAAAAGCCCCAATACCGCTGGGATATTCTTTCTGAATGACGCTTTCTTTTTTTAGGGAAAATCCATTATTTTTCATCATCTCAGATATTTCTTTATATTTTTCAGCAGCATCCTCAACAGAAATCAAATCTACTTCTACACCACCACTTCCTGCACTTTGTATGCTTATATGACCTGTGCCAAAAATATTGTGCTCTATATAGGGCAGGGTGAGATTTACGTGTGTTATATTTCTTATTTTTAGCTCAGTTTTGGAATCAGAGAATAAAGAACCAGACTGCTTGACTATCTTATCTTCCAGGAATATGTATTTTTCTTTGCTATATCTTCTGTATCTCTTAAGAACAAAAAGAAAAAACACCATAAAGAGCAATATCCATATGAATACAGCGTATATTGTCCTTTCCTCAAACCTCGCAAAAATAACTAGTGCTGAAAGTATTCCTATTATAAAAAGAATTATGATTAACCTGGACAGCGGCATAAAAATAAAACTTTTAAGTTGTGGTTTGTATTCTTTGGATTCCATTGACAATCATCACATCCTTTTGTTTAAATTTTTTTCCGTTACCTGATTTCATTTATTATACTGTCACCAGTCATCTCTTTTGGCTTTTCAATTCCCAAAAGCTCAAGAGCAGTGGGTGCTATATCTTTTAATCCCTTATTATCTAATAGTTTTATTTCTTTGTTATTTTTTTCGTCAGGGATAAAGATCAACGGGACCTTGTTGATAGTGTGGCTTGTTATCCAATCTGGCCTTTGATCCTCAGCATTACCGTGGTCAGCAAAAATCATA
>CAZBGG010000178.1:0-3027 GCA_964491305.1 uncultured Methanosarcinales archaeon | reverse complement strand
TATTAAATGCCCGTAGAATACCTAAATCGAGAGCTGGTGCAAGTGGGTATGCACAGCTCATGGAGGGTTCGAAGCCTGAAATTGGTTTTAATAGTAATTCTTCGGTGGATGATTCATACAATCCATTCAGGGGGATTTCTGCAGGACTTAGGCATTATGAGAAATTTGGTTTAGATGATATTCTACCTAATTTAAATGAAAAGCTGCAATTGAGTCTGGCGGTTTACAATTGGGGTTATGGAAACGTAATGAATTCCTTAGCAAATATATTGAAAGAGAAGGGCACGGATCCAAATGATATTTTTAGATATTCAAAGGATGGTATTGTTTCGGGTATAAAAGACCCAAAAAGTCTTGATAATTCAGGTATAACATACGAAGTTTTTGAAAAAAGGATTCCGTCTGAGACAAGGAATTATATAAAAAATGTGAATACCATTTCATTGTATAGAGAAAACATAATCAAGGGGGTTTTTGAGAACGTCAATATAGATTGGCAGCCATTATTCGGAGATCTGTTCTATGAGAGGGAATTGGGGAACAATACTCTGTTTAGTATATGGAGGGCAGAAGTTGAAGGGAAGGGCATTCCTTGGTCCCTTTATAGTGAAGTTGTTAATATGCATATAAAGGATGCAAACAACTTAAGTCAGGATACAAAAATTATTTTACCAAGGACAAGTATTCCGGAAAATTATTTCTGATCATCCCAGGTTTTCTTTGGTAATTATCTCCGCTGATTCAACAATTCCGTTCTCTATTTTTATCCCTTCTTTTCTAAGCAAAAATGTTTTGTAGTATCCTCCCTTATAGAATCCACCGACTCTTCTATCACTCCTTATTATTCTGTGACATGGTACTTTTGGCCAGTGAGGGTTTTTATTGAGTGCATTCCCGACAGCCCTGTACGCTTTCGTATTGAGAGCTCTTGCAATCTCTTTGTAGGTGGTTACTTTACCTTCGGGAATTTTTGAAACCAATCTCCAGACTTTTCTTTCAAATTTCATTTTCAATATAATTTTTGATATCTTCAGCTTCTATGGACCCTTGCCTGTAATCTTTGGCCATCTGTAAAAGCTTTTTTCTCTCAAGATTAAAACCTTTATCAAGAAGTATAGAGAAAATAGGTCCAGAGGTTAAATAAGTTATAAATTGTGTTATATTATGCGGCTTGAGTGTGAAAGTTGCCCTTTCAAAATCAATCATTACGACATCTCTTGTTTTTTCGTTAATCAATATATGCTTATTTGGTTTGTGCATTTCTTCTTTGTTTACACCCAGTTCATCAAGGATTTTCAACTGGGTAAATAGTTTCCCAAGCACATTTCTTATATTCTTGTAAGTGTTTTTTCTTATGTAATGGGGGAACATCACTCCTTCGATGAAGTAATATATTATGTATTCTTCCCCTGAGGATATAATTTTTGGCCCGATTTCATGCTTGTTGAGCTTCTTTAGCATAATAGCTTCGTTTCTCATCTTGCCTGAAGCTTGGGAAAGGGGATTCTTGCTTTTGATAATAACCTTATTTTTTTTGTAAATGCCTTCATATAAAACACCCCTTTTTCCGCTGGTAAAATATTTTATATCATTTATTCCTTTACTTTCGAGTTCTTTTAGGAGAGGGGATTTTTCAATAAGGTATACATAGAGTTTTTCGAAAAATAGGCTTTCTCTATCTATTTCCTTAAAAATAAGGCATTTTTTTCTAATAATCTCATCGACTTTTTCCTTTTTGGTCAAAGAACTGAATAACATAAGAATTCTGCATTCTTTTTTCATGTGTTTATCTATGGAATTAATGAATTTTTCGATTGTTTCATAGCCTTTTTTCCCACCATGCAAAGAGGTTTCTCGACATCCCTTGTCATCAGGCAGGTAAGGTGGATTAAATATTATTAGATCAAACTTTCCATGAATATTTTCGAACAGGTCGCTTTTAACAAAATTTATTCCTTCTATATTTATTTTGCATTGTTCAATTGCTTCCCCGTCAATATCAGCTGCAACAACTTCATCGGCATACTTTTTGGCTTCATTTGCTAAAATACCTGATCCAGTACCCATATCAAGAACCCTTCCACTGGCATGGGCACTAATATTTCTTTTCAGCAAAAATGAGTCTTCAGCAGCTTCGTATACCATTAGCTCCAAAATTTTTAGTTTCTATTTATATTTATTGAAAGAATCGTTCAAATAATATCTTTTTGGCTGAATTGCTTGTTAGATAAGTCTGTAGTAAACCCTTCTGTTCGATTTTCCTTTATTTTCAGACTTTACAAATTCAATACCTCCAATTTCCTTTGTATTGTTTACGTGTGTCCCGCCACATGGCTGGCCATCAACACCCTTTATATTTATAACTCTTAAGGTTTGTGAATCCTGTATAAGGTGCGGGGATGGGGCTCCAAAACCTTCAATTTGAAAGGCTTCATCCTTTTGCATAACTTTTTTTTCAACAGGGATGCTCTTAACAATTATTTCGTTTGCTTTTTTTACACATTCCAGGATTTTTTCCTTATCATAATTTTCAAGCCTAAAATCAATCCTTGATTTATCAAGTCCCAGTTGGTTTCCGGAGGTAGTTGCTCCAGTTTCTTCAAACAGGACCCTTGATAATACGTGTGCTGCAGTGTGCATCTTCATAAGGGTATGGCGATTATCCCAATCAATAATTCCTTTTACATTATCTCCTGACTCTAAGCCTTCAGAATCAACTTTATGGTAAACATTGTCTTCTATACTACAGAATAAGACTTTGAATTCTTTTCCGTCAGACAACCTCACAATCCTCCCAAAGTCGCTTGGTTGTCCCCCTGAATTGGGGTAAAAAGCAGTTTTATCAAGAATAATTCCTTTTTCATCCACAACACTTTCAACTCTTGCCTCAAATTCTCTAAGATAGCAATCCTCCAAATACATTAATTCTGTCATTTTTCATAAGACATAAATGGAACTTTTTAAGTTTTACCAAACGATAACTTATCAGGTTAATATTACCACAAGTTTATTAAAGTAATAGTTACA
>CAZBGG010000177.1:0-3047 GCA_964491305.1 uncultured Methanosarcinales archaeon | reverse complement strand
AGATATAATATCTTTTACTTTTTTTAATTCAGAAGAATCCAAGCCCAGATTATTCAAAAATCCCTCTGACACAACTAAATTAAAGCTCTCATGCTCTTTATGAAGCTTCTCTAAATCAACGTGGTAAGTTTTACCTATATCATGGAGCAAGGCACCAATAGCCGCCACTGTCTTGTTGCATTCAACGTCATCAGTGATTTTCAATGCAAATTTATAAGCAGTAACACTATGATTATACATGACTGACCAATGACCAAAGCTATAATGTGGATTCTCCTGAAACGAGTGCTTCACAAATTCTTCAGTTCTTTTAATTAAATCGGTTTTGTATCCCATGGTAGTTAATGACTAATGACTAATGAAACTTTTAAGAATCGCTTAAATTAAGAGCGCCTTAATGCTTTTATTGATTGAGCGTCTCTTGAATAATTTTTTTAACTTCATCAGGAGAGGCCTTACCCCGTGTTTTTTTCATAACAAGTCCCACTATAAAATTAAGGGATTTTTCATTTCCTCCCCTATAATCTTCAACGGCTTTAGGAGCTTCTTTTATGGCTTCTCTGCAGATTTTTTCAATTTCTCCTGAATCGGATATGGCTTCAAGTCCTTCTTTTTTTACATAATCAAGAACATCGAATACTTCCTCTGAAAGCCTTTCAAGGATTTTTTGTGCGACATTTTCAGTTATTTTCTTATCCTGAACAAGCCTGAGAAGCGCTTTAAGATGCTGTGGAGTAATTTTCAACTGGTCAAATTCAATCCTGTTATAATGCATTACCCTCACCAGTTCCCTCCTTACCCATTTAGCTGCTAAAGTTGGTTCAACTTCATCGATTACTTCTTCAAAAATCTGTGCCATTTCATAGGTTGAGGCTATAACTCTCGCGTCAACAGGATCTAGGGCGAAATCCCTTACATATCTTGAAGATTTCTGGGAAGGCAACTCGGGAAGAGAATTTTTAATTTTTTCAACCCAATCATCAGTTATATTTGTTGTTACAAGATCTGGCTCAATTATATAACCATAATCATCTTCAGTCTCCTTTTTTCTCATAAGATGTGTTATTCCCAGTGCAGCATCCCAACCTCTTGTTTCCTGGGTTAACTTCTTGCCGTCTTTTACAGCCTCCCTTTGCCTTTGCACTTCATGATTTATTGCCTTCTCTATTTCCCTGAACCCTGTAATATTCTTTATTTCAGCCCTTTTATAGCCGGATTCCTTAATAGATACATTAGCGTCTGCCTTAATAATACAATCATTTATATCAAAAATCTTTAGATACTTTAAGAGTGTCAAGAGTTGTTTCATGAATTCTCTTGCTTCGGCAGGGCTTTCTATCTCTGGCTCAGTGACAATTTCACACAAGGGATCACCACTCCTGTTATAATCTACAAGAACATAATTAGAGTTGCCCATGCCTTTTGGATGAACAAGTGAAGCAGGATCTTCTTCCATATGTATCCTCGTAAGGTTTATTTCTTTTCCGGACTGTAATTCAATTACACCCCCGCTGGCAATAGGCAGCTCATATTGGGTAATCTGGAAGTTCTTTGCAAGGTCTGGATAAAAGTAGGATTTTCTTGAAAATATCAATTGCGAAGATATTTCTGATTTGGTGGCCAGGGCAAGCTTTAATGAATGTTCAATTGCTTTCTTATTCAGCCTTGGCTTTGAACCAGGATGGCCCAGGCAGGCAGGACAAACCCTTGTATTTGGCTTTTCATCCTCCGCCCTCTTTCTTTTACATCCACAAAAAAGCTTAGTATTAGTGTTTAGCTCAACATGGATTTCAAGACCTATTACAATATCTGAAGTAAATTTCATTTCTCAAACTCCTTTGCAATCTGCAATAACTTCCCCTCCTTTAAGTGGTCAGCAATTATGGTCATGCCAACGGGAATACCTTCATGGAAACCTGCATTGACGTTTATGTGCGGCAGGCCTGCTAAGTTAGGCCCTATAGTCAGCACATCAGCAAGATAGTGTTGCAGCGGTGTCATCTGCTTAACCTCACTAAATTTTGGAGGCAGCACAGGAACACTGGGATTCACAAGCACATCATAATCATTAAATAGCTTTTTGTATTCCTCGATGATCTTAGTTCTTATTTTCGCTGATTTTATGTAATAAGCGTCCCTAAAACCAGACATCCTGGCGAAAGTACCTATAATAATCCTTCTTTTAACCTCATCGCCAAAATTCAGGGACCTGATTTTTGAAAAATATTCATTAAAACCTTCCTGCATCTTTCCCTGAACACCATATCTCATGCCGCAATACTTGGCAAGATTAGTTGAAGCCTCACTTGTTGATAACATATAATATGCAGGAACTCCGTATTCTATAGTGTTTTTAGTTGAGACCTCATAAGCCTCTGCCCCAAGACTTTTTAGTTTTTCAATTGCAGAAAGGAATTTTTCCCTTACGTTTTTATCAATATAATCAGAAAAGCCTTCCCTTATAATGCCTATTTTCAAACCCTTTATATCCTTATGAAAGTATTTCGTGTAATCTTCAACTTCAGCAGGTAATGTTGTTGAATCCATATTATCTTTTCCAGATATCACATTTAACATCAAAGCTATGTCATAAGTACTCTTAGCCATCGGACCAATTTTGTCCAATGAATTTCCAAAATCAATAAGCCCATATCTTGACACACGACCATAAGTCGGACAAAGACCAAATACACCACAGAAACTGGCAGGATTAACAATGCTTCCACCGGTTGATTCCCCTATACTTATATGTGGAAAATCTATTTTTTGAGCAATCGCAGCACTTCCACCTGAGCTACCTCCACAAACCCTTTCTTTGTCAAATGGATTTAAAGGAATATCCAGGCCCTCCCCTACATTCACACAGAAAGCCCCGAAACCAAATTCATCCTGGGCAGTTGTACCAATTATGATTCCTCCTTCATCTTTTATTCTTTTTATTACAGTCGCATCAAAGACTGGCTTATATCCTGAAAGCATTTTGCTCCCAGCCCTTGTTTCAATATCTTTTACGCATATTGCATCCTTGACTGAAACAAGAACACCTG
>CAZBGG010000176.1:0-3057 GCA_964491305.1 uncultured Methanosarcinales archaeon | reverse complement strand
GTTTTTCCGGCTGGAGTGGGGCTTTTAATAACCGTAATGAATGGTATATAGCATATAGAGATAGTAGCGGAGGGACATCAGAATTATATGTAAATGACCTCTGCGGAAGCCATGGAATTCCAACAACCGGATGGGAGCCACACGGCGTCAATTCTGAGGATGCACAATCTCTCCCTAGAGTGAGCTACAGATAGCTTGATAAAACGTTCGAAAAAGGGTAAAATATATATAAAAATTTAAATATCGGTTGGTCTGATGGAGGATTACATTATTATATTGATTGTATTGAAGATTCTTGCTGGAGGCTATCTTATTTCAAAATTAATCTCCAGGTTTATGTTAAGATTCATAAGGGCAGGAAGAGGAATTAATGAAAAAGAAACACTACAGACAATAACCGAGAGATTAATATTAACTGTTGCGGTAATAATAGCTATTCTGTTTTTGGGTGAAACCACCGGGAGGGATTTTTTCCTGAATTTCCTTGAGATACTCCCTGATATACTTCTGGTAATATTATTACTGACAGTTGGTTCTATAATTGTTGACATTCTCATATGGTTTTTGAAAACTATTCTCCATTACACGCATCTTGAGGAAATCTTGCCAAATGAGTTCAGGAAAGGTGGTATGTGGCTTTTCTTTATTTTCATAAAGATCGTCCTTTATTTGATATTAATTGACATTATTTTTGGTCTTATAAATCTCCCTGGCCTCCAGACAATTATTGGTTTCATCCTGTATCCCATACTGATTATGTTTTTTTTGCTTATTTTAATTGCAGCAGTAAATCCTGTGAGGGATATCGCATCCAAGGTTTATTTGACAAGTGTCGTCCATTTTAGACCGGGGCATATAGTGAATATCGACGGGAAAAAATATGAAATAAAAAAAATAAAAAGTTTCTATACGGAATTTGTGGATACTAAAGGGGATTTAATCATTTTTCCTCATAGGGAGCTCTCTAAAAGGGCATTAAGTTTTAAAAATCCAATGAGAGAACTTGAAACGCTTGAAGACTTGCAGAAGATGTATGTTACTCAACTAAAAAGTCATTGTGGTCCGGCTTCGGCACAGATGGCTCTCTCAATATTTAATTATCCGCACTCCCAGGAAGAGCTTGGTAAACTTATGAAAACTTCCACAAGAAAATCTGAAGAGGATATTGCTGGGACACACCCTGAAGAAATTATCAAGGTTGTTGAAAAGGTAACTAAGAAAAAAGTCAATGGTGCATGGATAGGTTTTGAAAAAGTATACGATCTGAAAAATGAGCTAATTACCTGGCTTGACCAGGGCGGGCTGATTATTGTTGATTACAAGAAAAATTATCTCTTTCCAAAATCCAAATATGCACATTACTCTTTAGTTGTGGGAGTTAGGGGTGATGAATTCCTTATAGTTGATCCCAGCGGTGTTTCTGGCGGGGTGTACTATGTTGATTATCGGGATATATTAATCGGTATGGATACTTACTCTAAACTAATTAAGGGCAAAAGGGGTTATATAGTTCTTGCTCCAGAGGGAACTGAAGCTCATCAGAGGATAAAAAATAATATAATCTATTACCATCCTTCAATGTATGATCGTTTGACAAAAAATATTGAGGTTTATTTAAGTAGACTGTCTCATCCTGGCGTTATTTCTTATATTATACCCGAAAGTATAAGGAAAAATATCAATGCATTAAAGCCGAAAGAGCAGGTAAGAAGGGTTTGGAAACCTGAAAAAAAGGACTGAAAAATTATTGTTTGGTTTAGTTAAGAAACTGGCTTTGATATGTGAAATTTCTTAACCCTATTTTTTCTGCATGATTTAATACTTCCTTATATTCACTTGGCTTTAAGGGTTTTCTTAGTTCCTTGGCTATTGTGGCATTAAAACAGGGTCTATACTGCCCCATTATATTTATGTTGGCGTTATTTCCCAGATTACTTTTAATCCATTCCAAACCCCTTTTTGCACAACACTCAATATGCCCAGGGAGGATAAGCATTCTTATCAAAATCTCACCCGCCTGATTTGCCTTGAGTATATTTCTTGCAAGAACTTTGGTGTAGTTGTCTGCGTCGCTTAATCTTTTAGCACAATCGTTACTAAAATATTTGAGATCCAACAAGTATAGGTCCACAATGTCATTTAGCACTTCTCCCGCTATTTCTGAATAATACCCATTGCTATTGTATATTACTGGTATGTTTCTCTTACACATTGAAAGTGTTTTTATTATATTATAAATATAAGGAGTAGGCTCACCGCCAACAAAGTTAACGTTTTTGCATCCTTCCTCAAACTTTTTTTCAATCCACTTTGCTGCTGCTTCTTCGTTCCATTCAAACCCTTTCTCAGGCTCGAGGCTTTCCGGGGCGTTTTGACAATACAAGCATCTTAGTGTACAACCGGAAAAAAAGATTGTTGCAGACGGTATTATCTCTGATTCTTCACCCATGTGAGTGTCAGCTCCAAATATCTTCATAGAGGCTCTTACTTTACAATAGCCTTTCTCTTCAAGCCTTTTTGTTCCACATTTTCTTTCGCAAAGATTGCAACTATCTAGGATACTATAACAGAAACTCAACTTATCTTTTAGATTTGCCTTCCTAAATTTTGGTAGTATCCTACCTTTTAGTATGTTTTCGTAAACAGGGAAGTCCATCTTAGACACTTATTAGCTTTATTAATTTTAATCAGATGGTAAAAAGGTTGTCTATTATTTATTATTTTGTGAATACTTGATTTGTGCTGAAATTAGGCATATCTCATATAGCTATTTTATTGAAAACTTTTGGTGCTACCTTCAATTGCAAAAAAAGAGGCTCTTGGGAATAAATTCCAGGAAAATGATTTTAATCAACAAGCTAAAAGTTCTTTGTCTTTTATTAGTTGTAGGTAATCAAATTTAAATAGTATATGCTTTGCTCAATGGTAAATGTAAAGGATTAGATAACGAAAATTTTGGGTTTATTAGTTGAAAGCCCATCCATTTACAAAGAAAAAAACTGTTGTGGAGGTAGGTTTCCGATAGACTCTCTGCGAGATTTTTAATAAATTAATTAA
>CAZBGG010000175.1:0-3059 GCA_964491305.1 uncultured Methanosarcinales archaeon | reverse complement strand
TGGCAGGGATTTATCCCTGCCCCAGTAGTTTTAATTTATATATAAAGGAAGGGGGTGTGGGGATGAAGCTTTATATAGAATGGAAAAAGCCTGTATTAACAGCAGACGACATCAGGAAGAAAGAGGAGAAAAAACAAAATAATGTGCCTCGCAAATTAGAACTTTCTGATGCGTATGAAGTATTAGAAATAACAATAGATGCCAACTATTTTTCTGATGGAGATTTTATGCTTTCAAAGGTAGTAGAGCAAGACCCAGCAGAAGGCGAAACAGTAGAAATAAAAGGCAACACTTTCTATATTAAAAAAAAGGAAAACATTAAGAAGTAATCATTGGGAGACTATTGTCTCCCCCAGTATTCCCTTAAAGGGAAAATCTAAACAAGGGAGGTGATCTCATGCAAAACTATATTCTTTTGGCTGTGGCACTCTTGGGTCTGCTGCTGCTTAGCAACGTAGAAATCAATGTAGGAGGTGGTTCTTTCAATCCCACTGCACCTATAGAAGATGTAACGGACTCTTTGAGTGAAGTAACTGACACCCTAGAAGATGTTAACCGTGGTCTATAAAACTTTTACAGAAGGGGGGGGATTATATGTATTTGGAAGCTATTTTATTTTTCGTGCTGGGTTTAATCGTGCATGAGCTTGGTCACTGGTGGTTTGCACGAGAGAATCCTTTGGAGCTTGGTATTGGTATGGGAAGAGAACTATTCCATTTCCATATTGGGGATACCCGTATCACAATGAAGCTTATCCCTATTGCAGGTTATTGCCTGTTTGATAGCATTGACCCCAGAGTGTATTTGGGTGGCATAGCAACCAACGTGCTTTTTGGCACAGTGCTTGTGTTGCTTGGTTTTCTGCTGGGATACTATATCCTGTTCATCGGGGGGTTGATTAACCTGATAATGGGGACTGCTACTCTGTTCACGGATGGCAGATTGTATTTACAAAACAGACAGGTTGCATAACCTTATGCAATGCATCCTTATGCAACCTTATGCAACCTTATGCATTGCATAACCTTATGCAACCTATATTGGAAAGGGGTGATAATGTGCAACACAAGCAATGCGTGTGGTGTCCGTACCGAGAGACTAACCATGTAGATTGGTGTGGGATATATCCCATGGGTATTCCCGAGGAGTATCTCTATGATAGAGAAGAGTGCCTTGTGCGGATCAGGATAAACAGAATTCAAGATAATGTGTCCTGAACGCTCGTCCAGAAATTGCTTTCCTTATACACCTGTACAGGAACGCTATTTCGATATAAAATTAAGAGGGGGGTGAAGCCAATGTTTATAATAGATGCTTTTTTGAGTACTACCAGAATATTCTCTCCACTACTTGCCATGATCCTGATAGGGTATGCAAACACATACATTGTCCGCTATTATAGCGGTAGAGTATCAGCGACATACAAAAAGATCATATATACTGTTGGCACTCCCGTACATGAATTATCTCATTTGCTTCTGGCTGCTGTATCGGGTCAACAGATTGTTGATGTTAAGTTTTTGGATCTGAACAACAATGATGGTTCTACCGGTTATACATCTTTTTATATAAACGGCGAATCTCTGTTTTCTATAATAATGGTACCTTTTGTGGCGACTGCTCCTGTTTTGTTATCCTGCCTGGCGTTTTGGATTCCTGCTTATATGGTAACGGGGATAGCGGAGCCTTATCCTGCGTTGGTGGAATTTGCCACTAATTACTGGTTCGTGCCGGTGGCGATATTCTTGTTGGCGGTGGCTCCTTTATCTTGTTTGTCCGTGCAGGACTTGCGTATGGCATTATTCTTTACGGGGTATTTATTTGCATTTACATTTATAGTGTTATTGATTGTGGGTTTATTTGGGGGCAATGTTTCCTTTGGTCATGCTGTTTTGGGATTAGCCGTATATCCATTAATAGTGCCTATCTTTTCTATAATTACGTGGTCTATTTTTGATGCGCTTAGCTAAATCCATCCACGGTAGAAACCGTGGAATTTTTTTATAGGAGGTGATTTGAATGAAAAAAACCAGAGCGATATATGCTTTAACCACTTTATTATTGAGCTTTTGCCTGCTTGTTTTTGCTGTGTATTTAGTAATCAACGGCAACTGGGGATACTTCTTTGTGTTTTTGATGCTGGCTAGCTTGAGCTATTTGTATAGCTCTATTATCTCCGGAGAACTTCTTTTGGAAGACACGATAGACTCCTGATTACCCGATCAAGACAACAAGATTGATACAAGCTCCTCCATATGGGGATTTAATTATTTAATAAAAATCGCAATTTCTCCTGAACAACCGTTCAGGGTTTATTTTGTTCCCGAGCATCCTATCATCGGGACCCTAAAATACAATACCTAACATAATGCTTATTAAGTATAGCATTTCTTTAGATTGCTTTCAACAGGGAATTTCATCCGATAACGGTTGTCCTGTACGCCTGTTTAGGGAAAGATTCTGTCATATTTCATAATAGCAATCCACGGTTTTTGCCGTGGAAATCTTACTAATAGGGGGTGATAAGATGCAGAGCATCCTTTCCGGGGGTGGTGAAGTAAAAAACCTGCTTTCGGACAATGATTATTCTTTTATAAGGTCTATAGTCAAAGAGCGGGTGGGAATAAATCTGTCGGATGCCAAAAAAACGCTGGTAACATCGAGGCTTCTGGGCAGGTTGCGTGAACTGGGCATAAAAGATGATTTCACTCAATATACTCGCCTTATCAAGCATGATCCAAACGAACTTGAGTTTATGCTTGATGCCATAACTACTAATATAACTCATTTTTTCCGAGAGCAGCATCATTTTGATTATCTGGAAACTATCCTGCGTCCCTGCCGTATCTGGTCGGCTGCATGCTCAACGGGGCAGGAGCCTTATTCTATTGCTTTAACCGCCAAACGAGCGGGAGTGAACGTGCGTATCGTGGCGTCCGATATTTCCGAAACTGCTTTAAATCAAGCACAAAAAGGGGTATATACTCCTGCCGAAGTTGCTTCTGTTCCCTCTGATCTGCTTAATGAATACTTTATATATAAAGATAACCGCTATCATA
>CAZBGG010000174.1:0-3074 GCA_964491305.1 uncultured Methanosarcinales archaeon | reverse complement strand
AATCTCTTAAAAGTTATAGATACTGAAGATGATGGCAGGCTGCAGGATACAGTTAACGAGATCCAGAAGTTGATAGTGAAAACAACGTTGCCAAGCAATGTTAGAGAAGCCATTTTTGAGGCTTATTCAAGCCTGGGCATCGATGAGGATATACCAATAGGTGAGCTTACTGAATCAAATCATGAGCCACTTGTGGAGATTCAATCAGCACCTGTTAATTATGATGAGGAGAGTGTTTTTATTTACAATATAAACACATTTGAGAAACTTATTGAAGGCGTTTTATCGTGTTTTGGACTCCACTATGCGGCAAAAAGGATAAAATATAGGATGCAAAACGGGATTGAGGATAAGGGAGTGAGCGTAACCATCAAGAAGTCTTTAAAGCCAGACCTTTCGGGTGTGGTCTTGAAAGATGATGGAGGCATGGTAATAAAGGCCTTGTATGGCAGGTACAATGAATCTTTACAGGAATATCAGGATGTGTACCATATAGATACAAATTTTTCACTTCAACATGTTAAGACGGACGACCAACAGGTAATCGAGAAATATGATCCTACAAAGAACATTTTTATAAAAGATTACGCATCTCATGAAAAGGCTTCTGGCCAAAAGATTGATGATGAGAGCATAAGGGTCTTGGTTGAAAAATTTGCGCGGATTATTAAAGGTTTACCTGATGGATTTTATTTAGACTATGCGGTAGTCGATAACAAGATTTTTATTAATTCTGTTTTATATGATGGTTGCAAAAAAAATGGAGAACAGAAGAAAGAATCCTTATGCGAAGGTGAACAAGCTAGTGTTCCTTTTGATTTTTTTGATGGGTCGGGGGACCAAGGAAATAGGAAGGATAATGAGGGGGAAGTTCATTCCGGTGAATCAAGTATTTTTTCTGCTTTCAAGGAGAAGAATGATATCAATTCTACTGTGGAGGATAATTCCAAAAAAGACGGTGAAGAGCTTTTGACCGCAGCAAAACATTCTTTTGGCCAGGCTGTTGTTCAATGTGATATGGCTATTACAAAAAGATTACAACAGGTATATCGTAAAAGGTATAACGATGAATCAATTACAGATACTAACAAACTGTTGGCTGCTCTTTCCAGGGAGGTTGATATCCCTTCAGTAGATGACTTAAAGGAGGTTAGGGAAATAAGGAATAGGTACGTCGGTAACATGAAAACCCCATCCATACCAGAAGTAAAATACGTTTTTGAAAAAACAAGGAATTTTTTTAATGAGTTCTAGGCTCAAAGACAACTATGTTTCTCGTCATTTTCTTATGGATGTACCATTTAAAACTGGATAATATTTCAAATGAATTTTTTTCGAGAATCTCTCTGTAATGAAAATTATCCGGGAATACCATTACTCCCCTTTTTTTTAATTTCTTTGAAAGCTCTTTTATGAAATCCTTATAGAGTCCATGGATGTTCTTATCTCCTTTGCTTGATATGCCATAAGGGGGGTCGGTAACCACATAGTTGCATTTCTCTATATCTCTCGCATCTTTTAATTTTAGGCTGAAGTTTTTTAGATTAAGATCTTCAAGATTCAGTCTTGCCCTTTTTAGCATTATGTTATCAATATCATAACCTATCGGCCTGAGGCCAAGCAAAGATGCTTCTAATATAATACCTCCTGAACCACAGAATGGATCAATTATAGTACCCTTTTTTATGCCAGTCATATTGACTAGGGCTTTAGCAAGCTTAGGGTGGAGTGATGTAGGATGATGCTCTGTTCTCCTGTGGGCTTTTCTTAGTTCAAATCTATCTTTATTAATCCATTTTCTTACTGTTGCATACACTATGTTTCCGGAAAAAATAAGTTGAAAAACAGTTTTAGGGGAAGTAACATTAACTTTAGGGTTATTTATTCTATCGTAAATAATATCAGATAGATATTTTTTGCTTATCCCCTTTGGAAGGTGGACAGTACTTAGGTAGAAGCTATTTTCATAATATTTGTTCCAATTAAACCCTCTTATTTTCTCCTTAATTTCTTTTTTTTCACAAGAGAAAAGGAAAATATTTGCTTGCTTGGTCATTGCCAGACATGAGAAATCGAGTCTTTTGTCACATTCTGCAAATGCCAGGTTTCCTTCAACTATCGGTTCTTTTCTTAATATTGTCTGAAGTTCAAATTTTGAAAGAAGGATATTCTCTTGAGAGAGAAAAAAAATAAAACGCATCTTGAAAGCTAAACTCTTTTTTTCTTTTTGCTCTTTTTTATCTCTTTTTCAAGCTTAAGCTCATCAAGAAGCTCCTTATATCTATTTCTGATTGTAACTTCTGTCACACCTGCGACATCAGCTACTTCTCTCTGCGTTCTTTTTTCCCCATGTATAAGTGCTGAGACATAGAGAGCCGCGGCAGCAATACCAGTAGGTCCCCTGCCGGAAGTGAGTTCAGATTTTTGAGCTCTCTCAAGGATCTCAATGGCCCTTGATTGAGTTTCGGCTTTAAGTTTTAAAGATGAAGAGAACCTTGCGATATAGTCCGCAGGGTTACTTGGCAAAATTGTTATACCTAGCTCTCTTGTTACAAATCTATATGTTCTGCCAATCTCCTTTTTTTCGATTCCTGAAGCTTCAGAAAGCTCGTCAAGGGTCCTTGGCACATCATGTCTTCTACAGGCCGCGTATAGACTTCCTGCCACAACACTTTCCATGCTTCTTCCCCTTACAAGACCTCTTTGTACTGCCAAAGTGTATATCCTGGCTGCTTCTTCTTCTACAGATTCGGGAAGTTTCAGATATGAGCTAACTCTTTTCAGCTCAGCCAGAGCAAGCTTAAGGTTTCTTTCGATTGCAGTCGATATTCTGTATTGCCACTTTCTTAGTCTGAAGTATTTATTCCTTTCCTTATTTTTCAACTGGTATAGATCTGCTTTTCTTCCAACTTCGGTTCCAAGGCCCCTGTCATACTGTGTATAAGTCATGGGTGAGCCTGTTCTTCTTTTTTGTTGTCCTTTGTCGTCCTCAAACTCCCTCCATTCTTGTCCAAAGTCCACCATCTTTTCTTCGACTACAAGACCACATTCTTTACAGATAACCTCGCCTTTAT
>CAZBGG010000173.1:1681-3097 GCA_964491305.1 uncultured Methanosarcinales archaeon | reverse complement strand
CATCACATGAAACATCACCATAATAACAAACATCACCAGCTTCATGAGGAGAGTTCGGCTCCCCATGATCTTCTTCATACTCCCAACCATCTGACGTACAATCTATATTATAATAACAAATATCGTTCTCAGGGTTATCCTCAAAATCCCTGATTTCATAAGAATCTGAATGACAAGTGCCGTTTAATTCACACCTGGGTCCGGCATGTTCAACAAAACACCTGTTACCGCTCTCTTCACCGGGTTCAAGACATTCATCAGACGGAACTTCATGCACCCCTCCTTCATGACAAACTGACAAATGACAATAACCATCGTGGACACAAACAGAAAAATACTCGTTCTGGTCCTCAGATTCATCAATCAGCAATTTATGGTTATTGTCTGAATCACTATAAGCCGAATAAAATTCAGTCGTCTGCCCATCAAACATAGCTTCGGTATGCTCATAATCACCAGGTTCATCCGAAGGAGTATAACAAATCGTTTCCTCTTCCTCATATACACATCCATCATCAGTAAAACATCCAAATTTGCAAACATTACCTTCCCAAATGTATTCACCAGTATTACAATCTGCACCACAACCTACGGAACAATTACAATCCAACCCTAAGGTGCATTCACCTTCAAAGCACCCACCCTTGCATTCAAAAATACCATCGTCATCATAAACAAAAAAATAATCTTCAAAACTTGAACATCTAAGGGTGGGATCACATGGTTCACCTTGAGGAGATAATTGGCACGAAGAAGAACCCTTCTTACAACTTTTACAAGGGCCTTCACAGCTTTCCTGCCATTTCAGATCTTCTTTCCTATCTCCTTTGCAACCCATTCCTTCATTACCGGAACAATATCTTTCATAAGTGTACTTATAGATATCTTCATTCCTCTGAGCACCAGGTGGCTCGCCGAAATCATCACCATCATCAAAATAACCTTCAAAATCAGAATAACACCCATGATCAATCTCTTTATAACACAATTTGTCTGTGCCTGCGTAAGTTCCCCAGTCATTTTCCTCAGGATTGAAAGGATCACCAATACAGCAAGTATGATTCGCAAGCCAGAATTTAGCCCCATCGTTATAAGGATATGCAAAATCATCTGAGCGATGTGGCAAGCACTTTTTAACATTAAGGGTCGAAGAATGTTTGGAAAAGAAATCACCATCAGCAGTCCATCCAAAAAATTCAATATCATAAATGCCGGTTTCTTCAAAAACATTCCCAACCTCGCTTTTCAGGGTTTCAAAATCCCCTTCAATTGAATCAACCCCTCCTATCGGAATATGAGTGAAATTTTGATCTTCTACTTTATGAAAGACTTCTTCCCCATCTTTAGAAATCTTGAATTCGTATTCTGCTATCTCATCATCATCGTACCCTGGCATTGCAATCTCCGGGTAGACCA
>CAZBGG010000173.1:0-1671 GCA_964491305.1 uncultured Methanosarcinales archaeon | reverse complement strand
TCCTTAAAGTCTGATAATCACAAAGCCCTGCCTCATTACACACCTCTACTCTAAGTATATGTCCACCCCTGTCATCTTCAGTAGTAGTATAGTTGGCCTTCCTGCCGGTTTCCTTATAAGCCCCTGATTCAGTCCACGCATTAGGAGATTTTTCATCATCCCTCACGGTAGCAACACCCATGGGATCATCTCTGCATTCTTCAGGATTATTTTCACAATAATGAAAATTATACTGTTCATCATAATCTTCTTTCCACATGCTGTAACTGTAAAAATATTCCATATAACCTTCGTTATTATGATGGTCACCGTCAGGGTCATAACCATAAGGGTCTATAACAATCTCATCCCCAACAAAAAAAACAAAATCCCACACATAACCTAAGATACCTTCTGACTGGTACAAAAGATCCAGGGCAGGATACCTGTTTTCAATGGCCAAATAAAAGGTATAAGGCTTTCCAAAAAGAAGATTATGATTATCTTTTATGACCAATATATTATCATAATTTGCATCACCGCAATTGATAGTATCTATATCTTTGCAAGGATTCCTTATGAGAGAAATCTCCATGCCTTCCCTCAGACAACCCCCTTCAGTACCTCTCCAGCTTCTACATGTATCAAGAGACACTGCATCCCTGACCATATCAAAAAAAATATTATTCACATCCTTTTCCACCAACCTGTCAACCAACTCATGTATAAGCTTTAGCCTGGTCCTTACCTCAACATTAACGGGAGGCAAATTAGTTTCTATGAACGTAGAACCGGAAGTTATCTTTACAGGAGCATCCACTTCCACATAAACTCCATCATTCGAAAAAAGACTTTGCACATTAACATCTTCAAACTCATAACTGGCATTAATCCCGGCAAAAACCTCTTCTTCAACACATTCAAGGGTTTTTTCCTTAACAAAAAAATCAAGATATTCCTGGATAGAATTGCTTATATGCTGGAATCTTGAACCATAGGTTTCACAAGAATAACCAGTACCAGCATACTCTGGACCATTCAGACCATGATAATCACACAAAGGAGTCAAAGGGCCAGGAGGAGGGTGGTTCCCCAAAGCATTCCTGAAAGAAGATCCAAAGGTTCTTGCAGGATCCGGCACAAGCCTTCTGGGACCATAAGGATACGAGGGAGGGGAAGAGAACTCATGATTAGGCTTCCTTATTCCGTAACTAACGTTATAAATAGTACTATGATAATCGTCTTCCTGTCTTGGAAGAACATAATCACCATAAGAGTTCCTGGGAGGCCCCCTATAAGATAAGCCCCCTTCGGCCTGATAATCGTAGATAGGTCCCCCCTGCTGACCAATCAGAAAAAGACCTTCTCTGGTCGCTTGATCAGCGCACATTCTCAAATAATTCTTATATTTCTCCGTCAAATCATCAGCAGACTCCCTCGACCTGATTTCAGAATCAATTCTTTCCTCCTGCACTGATTTAAGGTAAGAATATAAAAATGCAATCAATATAATCATGATTACTCCCACCACTACAAATAGCATAACCTGGCTTTTTTTACCCTTCATAAGTATCTTAAATCACCCGTATTTTCGGTGCAAGACTTTGCCAATAATGGTCTTCTCCATGCCTGCTAAACACATAATGGTAACCGTCGTGTTCAAAACAATTCAAAGGCACTATATCCCTCGAT
>CAZBGG010000172.1:0-3119 GCA_964491305.1 uncultured Methanosarcinales archaeon | reverse complement strand
ATCGCCAAGAATTCTCCCGCTTCTAAGCGAAGCGAAAGCGGGAGTAGTTCACAACCTATATTCTTTCATGAAAGGAGGGATGAGTAATGTCAGAGCAGTCAGAACAAGATTTGGATAGGGAGATGTATTTAAGTATTGTACAAGATATATTGCAACGTGATCCTAAAGAAGTTAAAGAAGGTATGAGTAGTATTATTAGTTCGATGATACAACAAACTCCTAATGATTTTGAAAAGACTTTGTTATTTCATATGCCTATTAATATTACCCACCCTGATCCTCAAATATCTGGTGTTCCGACACTGGCAGCAGCAGGTGATGGTGAAATTTATGTAAATCCTGCATTTTGGAATTATGTGATAAAAAAAACAATGACAGGAAGTGAACAAAACAACAATGATTTGATGGAAACTGGTCGTTATCTGCTTTTGCATGAAGGGTTGCATTGTATGTTTGACCATCCATCTAAAGTAACAAAGTTGATAGAAAACAACCCCGGCATGGAACCTCAGCAAGTAGCAGAAGTTAGTAATGTGATTACAGATTACTTGGTAAACAATAGTTGTAATGAATTATATCCAAGAGATTTATTTGTCAAAACAATTGGTATTCAAAGTGAAAAAAATATGTTGGAAGAGTTGAACGAACAAGGGGTTGATACAGACAAATATCGCTTGCACACAATTCAAAATAATGCTAATATATATTCTTATACTACTAATGAGTTGGCACAAATTGCGATTAATTGTATCCCCCCTGAAAACCGTCTGCAATCTTTGCAGCAGCAAATGAAGAGATCGCCACAAGAACAACAAGGAAACCAGCAAGGAGAGTCTATTTGTTCTGGTATTCCGATACCTACAGAAGGAGGAACGCCGGGGCAGGGTCCACCTCCCAAAACACCACCACAAGATCAGGGGCAAGGTCAAGGTCAAGGTGAGGGAGAAGAACAAAGTCAAAGTCAAGGGCAAGGTCAAGGTCAAGGTGAGGGAGAAGAACAAAGTCAAAGTCAGGGGCAAGGTCAAGGTCAAGGTGAGGGAGAAGAACAAAGTCAAAGTCAAGGACAGGGTCAAGAACAGAGTCAGGATCAGGGTCAAAATCCAGGATGGGATGAAACAGGGTTTGGAGGACAAAAATCAAGCAATGAAACTGTGCGTGGTGTGCATGGTGAGGAAATCAATAAACAGGAAAGCATGAATGTTCGTGAAGGCATAAAGAAAGAGATTGAGGAAAAGGGGCCTGAAGAAGCTTATGAGGAATTACAATCTAAGATTTATCGTGAAATAATGCAAAATCCCGAAAAGGCTATTGGTACAATTCCAACAGGTTTACGTGCTCAACTTACTGAAATGCGCAAGCCCAAGGCGTCTTGGAAGGAACTGTTACGCAAAGATATTAATAAGGCTTGGAGTGGTAAAGTTGAAACAAGATTTGATAAACGTTCTCGTTATGGCAAGGGGATTCCCAAATATGAACATTACAAAGAAGGTAAGATGTACTTGTTGATGGATACCAGTGGTTCTATAGGTGAGGCAGAGTTAGAAACAGCAGTAGGTATATGTCATTCAGCATTAACTAAAGAAAGTGGTCATAAAATGTCTAAGTTGTTTGTTATACCATGGGATGCTGAAGCCTATGATGTGATCCAGGTTAAAAATTCTAATGATGTGAAAGGTAAATTGAGTGAAATTCAGGGTGGTGGTGGAACCTTTTTAACCCCAGCCGTTGAGAAGGTGCTTGAGCAAACCGGTAAGAAGAAGTTGAAAAAGGGAGATGTTGTTGGTATATTTACTGATGGTGGGATTTGTGACAGTGAAGAAGAAATTGCTAATAAAATTAAAACCATATCAGGAAAAACAGGACAACCTGTTTTGTTGTATAATTCAATGGGGTCTATTGATCCTTTTTTGCAAAAACTGAAAGAGCATACTGGCAAATCCATGCATATATGCAATCTTGACATATCAGCTACAACATCTGTTAGTTTGGATTCTACGCAAAACAATAATAAAAAGGTTGCATTGTAAGAAAAGCAGTTTGTATTTAACAATGTTATTATTTTAGATGTTTGATTATAGAATTACGCCGAGAAAACCTCGGACTTCAGTCCGAGGATGAAAGGCGATTCTATGTTTTCTGCCATAGCAACAACAATACATCCCCACTGTTGAAAGGAGGGTAACAGGTGCTTTTGAAATGCACGTATAAGTATAAACTTTACGAGGCTAAACAGAACAAGCGCCTCCACAACAAGATAGACATAGCCGGGATAATCTACAACCACTGCTTAGCACTTCACCGCAGGTATTACAAGATGTATGGCAAGCATTTAAACCAAAATAAACTAAAGAGCCACCTGTCTAAACTCAAGAAGCGTCCTGAGTATGAGTATTGGAACTTGGTAGGCTCGCAAGCCATACAAGATATAGTAGAACGTATAGATCGAACATACAAACGCTTCTTTCAGGATGTAAAGAAGAAGAGAAAAACTTCACCGCCTAGATTTAAGAAGGTGAAAAAATATTCTAGTTTTACGCTAAAACAGGCAGGCTGGAAACTGCTAGAAGGTAATAAAGTTAAAATCAACGATAAAATATACAAGTACAGCAAGAGCCGTGAAATAGATGGTGAGATAAAAACAGTAACTATCAAACGTGATTCGCTGGGTCAGCTATGGTTGTGCTTTTCAATCCAGAAAGAGATAGAACAACCTAACAGGCAGGGTAACATCTCCGTTGGGTTCGACTTTGGGTTGAAAGACTTTCTGGTTGGATCAGATGGATCACGATATGACTCACCGCTTTACTATAAGCAATACCTCAAGCAATTGAAACAAGCACAAAAAGAGTTAAGTCGCAAGAAGAAAGGCTCTCGTAACCGAGAAAAAGCCAGATTGAAAGTAGTAAGGTTATATCAAAAAGTAGTTAACTCCCGTAGAGACTACTTCTTCAAACTGGCACATGAACTGACTGATAACTATGACTACATCTACTTAGAAGATCTGAATATGAAAGGCATGCAGATGCTGTGGGGACGTAAAGTAAACGACATAAGCCATAGCCAATTTTTAGAAATACTGGAGTATGTGGCTATGCAGAAGGGGGTAGAGATCAAGTATA
>CAZBGG010000171.1:0-3174 GCA_964491305.1 uncultured Methanosarcinales archaeon | reverse complement strand
GTCTTTTTTCTTCGATGGTCTCTATTGATGCACATACACCTTCCACATAAGGCTGAAGTCTTTGCAACTCATACCTATTAAGGACTCCCAGATTTAGCCATATTTTTTTTCCATATATCCTTGATACTTTTTTAGCTATATCAACAATCTCATCAAAAGAAAAGATACCATATCCGCCAGTTAAGAATTCAATACTCCATCCCATGTGCCGGCCAATAACAGCATCTGTCATAATAGATGCCAATGACCTTTTTGCACTGGCTGAATGTTTAATCTTATGTTTTATTGTAGAGCGGAAGCAAAATTTACATGTACCTCTCTCGCAATACCAGCTAAGAAATATGCATCTTCCAAAATAAATTTTCCTCCCCATACCCTTGTAAAAATCCCAGCTCATATAAAAAACCTCCCAAACACCTGAAAAAATCAGCAAAATTAGCCTTTTATATCATAAAATATTTAAATGAGGAGATATATACTTTTGCATATTAACCAATAGGAGGGGTATATAATGAACAAAGCAGAACTTGTAGAGGCTATTGCAAAAGATGCAGGCCTAACAAAGGCAGATTCCGAGAGGGCATTGAACGCAACCTTAAAAGCAATTGCTAAGGGTGCTAAGAAGGAGTCAGTCCAGTTGGTGGGCTTTGGAACCTTTAAGACTGTTAAGTCAAAGGCAAGGACAGGAGTCAACCCACAGACAGGCGACAAAATTAAGATTCCAGCTAAGAAGAGTCTTAAGTTTAAAGTAAGTAAAAATATGAAATATTAATTTCATTTTTTTATTTTTTCTAATTTTGTTTTTTATTTTATGTTCATAGATATTTCTTTTCAATATTTTCAATAAATACAAATCAATTTAAATACACCGCAAAAACCCAAACTTAAAGAGAAAAACCTTGAAGTGATGCGTTATGGAAGATGAATTCAGCTATTTAAGAGAAAAGGAAAAGGCAGTGGATTATTTCAAAGAGCAAAATAAAATTGCAAATGATTTCTTAAAGGATACAGAAGAATTAAGAGAAACCATTTTTGATGAGATAAAAAGCAGGCTGACTGATTATGAATCCTACCCTATAAAAAAGGATGATTATTATTATTTTTACAAGGACTATAAAGAAAAGCAATACATCATACATTACAGGAGAAAGGGAGAAAGGGATGAGGTGATACTTGATGGAAACAAGCTTGCCGGTGAAAGCAAAAGCCTTTTTCTTGCAGGCCTCAAGATAAGCGACTGCCACCGTTATCTTGCTTATCTCTACAGTCTCGACGGCAGTGATAGACTAACCCTTGAAATAAAAGACCTTGATACTTCAAAAGTAATCATTTCAAAAAATGAAGTAGCTGATTTTGAATGGTTTCAGGACAGATTTTATTATATTAAGACTGACGAAACCCTTAAGCCTTCGAAACTATACATGGGAGATTTAAGCGGTAGTGAAGATTTACTTTATGAAGAAGAAAAGTCCGAAGCATTTCTTTATCTAACAAAGAGCATGGACAAAAAAAAGCTCTACCTCAACTCAAAAGAGATGGAATCTAATGAGGTGAGTATAATTAATGGGACCACCATAGCTCCTTTTTCAAAAAGGAAAGAAAGGATTGATTATTTTCTTGAGAATTGGCATGGTAAAACTATAATATTAAGTAATGAGGAATTCAAGGATTACTGTATTTACATTAAGGAGGAAGATTCCAAAAGAAAGATATATTCTCCTCCAATAGGAAAGATTGAGGATTTTTATGTTTTCAATAACCATATTGCAATAATTGAAACGTATGAGAATCCTGTAGTGAAAATAATTGATATGACCACCGGCTCAATAATTTCACCAAACCTACCTGATAGTGTATTTGAATTATCAGATATTCTTACACAGGAGTTTGATTCAAACAACATTACAGTAAAAATAAGCAACCCAACAACCCCTGAAAGTATATATTCAATAAATATGGAAACCGGAGAGCACTTTTTATTGCGGGAGAACTCGGTCCCCGGCCATGAACCTGGAGATTATGTAGTCTCAAGAGAATACGCAGGAGATATACCAATAACTGCCTACTACAAAAAAGAACATAAGAATTCCACTAAGGCTCTCTTATCAGGATATGGATCTTACTCAATCAATTACCCTGTTAAATTCAGTAGCCCTATGCTTTCTCTTCTTGATAGAGGCTTTAAACATTATATAGCTCATGTAAGAGGTGGTGGCGAAAAAGGTCACCAGTGGTACGAAGATGGTAAATTCCTCAATAAAATGAACACTTTCAAAGATTTCATAAGAGTTTCAGAATATCTTATTGATAAGGGGCACACATCAAAGGAGAGTCTTGCGATAATCGGGGGCAGTGCAGGGGGTCTTTTAGTAGGGGTTGTTTTAAACATGCGACCAGAGCTTTACAAGGCAGCCATTGCAGACGTTCCCTTTGTAGATGTTTTAAACACAATGCTTGACTCCAGCCTTCCTCTAACAACAACCGAATATGAAGAATGGGGGAACCCAAACATAAAAGAATATTACGACTACATCAAAAGTTATTCTCCATATGAGAATGTTTGTTCATTTAATTATCCCGATACATTGATAACTACCAGCATAAACGATACCAGAGTTGGGTACTGGGAGCCGGCCAAATGGCACGCCCGTCTGAAAAAGCACAGCAAAAACCCTAACATCTTCATAAAAGCAAACCTCAGCGGAGGCCATGCAGGGTTCACATCAAAAGATGATGCAATAAAAGAAGATATTTGTTATAAGTTTGCTTTTTTGATTAAAGAATTAGACTGATAATATTCTTTTTCATGAGATTTTTCAATAACAAAAATTTCTTTGTTTATTATTCAAAAGCCCTTCCCCAACCTCTAAGCTTAGGATTCATCCTAAGCTACGAGTGACAGCGAGTGTGGTTAAAATTTATCTATGTTCAAACAAATAAGAGAAAATTGAAAGGATATCTACATACACATTTTATCCTAAAAATTTAAATATATATAAATTCTTAATTTTTTATGATAAGTGAATTTATTGATTCCATTATTAATAGATACTTCCAAAATTTTGATAATACAATCTTTTTTTTTGTATTTTTGTTATTATTATATCTTATTTACGTATACGGCTTCATCCAAAAAATAAATAAAGTTCTTTTCTTAGAAAAATTAAATGGGCA
>CAZBGG010000170.1:0-3178 GCA_964491305.1 uncultured Methanosarcinales archaeon | reverse complement strand
CTTTTACAGAGCTTTGGTCGGGTATGGTGCCTATGTTCGTCATGTAGATTACGCGGGCCATTTTGCCTCTTCTACCTATTTTTCCTTCCTTGCGCCAGATTTTTGCAAATACTTTCCTATCCTCTAGTTTTGCGAATTCTCCTGCAAGATATGAAAGAATTTCATTGAAATCTTCATACTTAAGATCAAAGAAACAGTAACTTTGCTTTATTAGATTGAACATCTCATTTTCATTCCAGACATCAGCAATAGCCATCCCATATATATGTTGGGCTAAAACATCAAGGGCGTTTCTGGGTATGTTTAATCTATCTATTTTTCTTTCCATCGCGGATTTTAGAAGAACAGAACACTCGACAAGGTCATCTCTTTCCAGAACTATTATTCTTCCTTTTGTAACTGATTTAAGGCTGTGACCGGATCTTCCTATTCTTTGCAGGGCTCTTGCGACTGATTTTGGGCTGCCTAGAGTTATCACAAGATCAATAAATCCAATGTCAATGCCAAGCTCCAGGCTGGTGGAGCAGACAACTGCTCTAAGCTTGCCTTCTCTTAGGTTTTTTTCTAGTAGCGTCCTGTGCTCAGCGCTTAGGCTTCCATGATGGGCTCCTATGTTCTCTCCGTAGTATCTTGGGTACTTTGCTTTAAGATAGTCGACCACTCTTTCAGTGGCTGAGCGAGTGTTTGTGAATATAAGTGTTGTCTGGTGCTCTTGTATTAATTCATGGATTTTCTTGTATAGATTACTATGTAATTCTTCAGCTGTGGTATTAATAAAGTCAGGAACGGCTGAGGTAACCTTCAAGTCCATTTTTTTAATAAATTCTATATCCACTATATTGCAATCCCTCTTTCCAGCAAGGTACTTTCCCACTTCTTCCAAAGGCGCGATGGTTGCGGAAAGCCCAATCCTTGTGATATGCTTTGACATGTTAGTAAGTCGCTCAAGACTAAGACTTAGGTGCACGCCTCTTTTGTTCTCTGCTAACGCGTGAATTTCATCGGCAATAAACCAATCAACGTTAGTCAGCTTTTGCCTGAATTTAGGTGAATTAATGATTATTCCCAATGACTCGGGTGTCGTAATCAATATATGTGGAGGATTTTTAAGCTGAGAGCTCCTTTCTTTGGTAGTTGTATCGCCCGTCCTGACATCGACTCTTATGCCAAGCTCTCTTCCATAGATTCCTTCAATTCCTTCAAGTGGCTCAAGAAGATTTTTCTTTATATCATTATTTAAGGCTTTTAATGGAGAAACGTATACACAATATATCTTATCTTCCAGTATACCTTTGGTTGAGGAGTCAACTAATTCATTAAGTATGGCAAGGAAGGCTGTCAGTGTTTTCGTAGCCCCAGTAGGGGCACTAACAAGAATATTTTTTCTGCTGTGTATGTCGAGGACAGCGTATTTTTGGGGTTCTGAAAATTTGCTGAATTTACTAAAAAACCACTTCTTCACATAAGGATTAAGTACCTTGTTAATCTCTTCTGTGGAGTTTTTTTCCTTTTTAAATCTAATTTCCCCCATATCTCCGGCAAAAAAATGAGATGTTTTTAAATCTGATTATTCTGTTGAATTATGAGCTGTTGAGCTTAGCTATATATTAGTACATATTTAGGTTGGTGTTTTGGGGAAGGGAGTATAACAGTAAGATTTAAAAATAAACCCTTTATTCTGAACGTAAGTAATAGGAGGTAAATTGAAATGATACAAAAATATTTATGTTCCTCGTGCAAAAAAGATATTACAAATGATACGGGTTCAACACAATTTGCTTGTCCCGCGTGTGGCAAGATGGAGATTGTAAGGTGCAAGGCATGCAGAAAGATTGGCTCAAGGTATACTTGCTCTGATTGTGGTTTTGTTGGGCCTAACTGAGGTGAAATTATGGCAGATGTTATAGTTACTATGAAAATAATGCCCAAGACTCCTGATACGGTCTTGGACTCTCTTGAAGATAACATAAAGAAAATGATAACTGATTCCGTTGGAGATACAGAATTTAAGGTAGAAACCGAGCCCATCGCCTTTGGGCTCAGGGCTCTGAAAATAAGTTTTGTTATGGGAGAGGATAAAGGAAGCCCTGACGCGCTTGAAAATGAGATCTCAGGAATCGAAGATGTAAATTCAGTCGAAGTGGTTGATGTTAGAAGAACCATTGGCTAGTATTTCTTTTTTGTTTCATTTTTTCACTTCTATACACAGAATTCTAAGGCAACTTTATTCAATATTATATCTTTGGTCTCAGCAACACGCTTAAATTCAAAAACTTTAAATATACAAAAAACCATATTAGTATATCTAAAAAGTACAAAATAATAAAAATGAATATCCCTTTTAAGGCAAACAAACTTGCTAAGGCAGACAGGGAACTGGATAAGATTAGTTCTAAGATCTCATTTTATGCTATAAATCCCATAAATGTTGAGGAAGAGAAAAGTAAATTTTTTTCCTCGGATGATTATGAGCCGCAGTTTAAGTATGCACCTTACAGGGAGAACCTTGTTAAACTTAGGGAGAGGATTAATTCTGTTGAAACTGATGAAAGTGTAGTTGGTAAGATACTTGAGGATATAAAGAAGACTTATATTGATAAGACTTATCTTCTAGAGTGCAGGGGACACAGTCAGCTATTTACTGAGTATTCAATAAAAGTCTATGGCAATCTTTCCAAAAAACTTCTAAGAATAGCCAGAGACTTTATGATTTTTGAAAAAGAAAAAGAAAGGGAGAAAGCAATATTTAGTTCAAAACAGGTAGTGAGAAGATTTAGTATTGCTTTTATCAAATATGGTTTTCCTTGGCATGTAAGCGAAAAAAAAATGGTTGCTAACGCTGCTGTTAAAGTAAGCACAAAAGAAATTTTCATAAAAAAAGACGCCAGGTTCTCTAAAAGATTCTTAAAAAGATTGATTGTTCATGAAATAGGGACTCATGTTGCAAGAGCTGAGAATGGTGAAATGCAGCCTTACCTTTTTTTCAAAAGAGGCTTGCCCGGTTACTTGAAGATTGAAGAAGGCCTTGCTGTTCTAAATGAGGAGCTTAATAACTGTTCAAATAAGTACATACTGAAGGTTTATGCGGGGAGAGTTCTTGCTATCTCAGGTGCTCTTAATGGAGGATTTAGGGAAACGTATAACGAACTGAACAAGTACTTTTCAAAAGAAACATCTT
>CAZBGG010000169.1:0-3181 GCA_964491305.1 uncultured Methanosarcinales archaeon | reverse complement strand
TTTCCGTGAGGATTTAATCCCAGGGGTTTACAATATGATAGAAAGAGGTTTTTTCCCCATTCTTGTTTTTCTATCAATCCCTAAGGCATATTCACAAGGTATGTTCCCTAAACTAGAAGTACTTGTTAGGCGTTTTACTCCCATAAAGAAACAAGCAGTTGACTTAATCATTACATTTATTGAGTTAGCTGTTTATTGTCTAATTACTTGGTATGTATTTGACTTTTTTATTGAAGCGATTGGCAGAGGACAGCAGATTCAAGTAGGCATTGAAAGATGGCCTTTTTGGCCTTTTATGTTAATGGCCCTACTCTGTTATGTGTTGCTAAGTCTGGAGTTTCTTTTGTCGGTGATAAGACGTCTGAGGGATGACAAGTTAACTAGAACCATAAAGAAAGAATACACCACTTAGAAGTAATATGAATAGAAAAATTATCAAGGTAGAATTTATGAGAGGTGGTATATTATGAGTTGGCCGGAAAAGCTAAAGAAAGGTATTACGAAGGAAGAACATTTTGGTCGAAGTTTATGGGTATATGAAGAAAGGCCTCGAAATATTTCAGAATTCATTAATCATAATGTCAAACTTTTTCCAGAAAAAGAGGCTTTGGTATGTAATAATACTATGCTGACATATAAAGAGTTTCAGGAAAAGGTAAATATTTTATCTTATCAGCTTTCGTCGAGTTGGGGGGTTAAAAAGGGAGACAGAGTGGCAGTCCTTTTTGACAATAGCATAGAATTTTGTGTAAGCATTTTTGCTATTTGTCAGTTGGGGGCTATAGCAGTCACTCTTAATACTAGGTTAAAACCTGCAGAATTAGAGTTTATGCTAATTGATTCTAATGCAAAGATCTTGTTAATGAGCAGTGATTATTGGAATAACATAGAGAAAATTTTGGATAAGCTGGTTGCGATGGAGCAGGTTTTTATTAGTGGTGAGATCCCTCTTTCCGATAAAGTTCTTTCTTATGAGGATCTTTTTGGCATTAGAGATTATCATGTGGTGAAAGCAGATATTGAGGAAGAAGACGTTGCATTTATTGTATACACTTCAGGTACTACAGGGAAACCGAAAGGAGCGATGGTTACTCATCTAAATGTTATTCATAGCTGTATCAATTACCAGCGAGTTATGGAATTGTCCTCGAATGATCGCACCTTAGTAGCAGTTCCATTGTTTCATATAACAGGTATGGTAGCCCAATTGTTACTTTTTGTATTTATAGGCGGTACGATAACAATCATGCGAGATTATAAAACGCAAAAGTTTATTCAGTTGATGTCACAGTCAAGAGCTACTCATACTATTGTGGTTCCCACAATTTATATACTGATGCTTATGAATGAGGAAATAGACGACTTTGATCTTTCTTCCTGGAGAGTGGCAGCATATGGAGGTGCACCTATCTCCAGTGAAACTGTTAGCCAGTTAACTTCAAAATTCCCAAATTTGCAACCGTTTAATTGCTATGGTGCTACCGAAACTACTTCTCCTTCTACTATATCTCCGCCTTGGGGCTGCTTAAAGAAACCTTCTTCCGTAGGGCTTCCAGTGCCTGTTGGGGAGATAACTATTTGTGATGAAAAAGGAACAGAATTAGGGGCTAATCAAGTTGGTGAAATATGGATCAAGGGGCCTATGGTAGTTCCAGGTTACTGGAATAACCCTGAGGCTAACAACAAAGAATTTACTAGAGGTTTTTGGCATTCAGGCGATATGGGGCAAAAAGACGATGAGGGATTTATCTATGTTATGGATAGGAAGAAAGACTTGATAAATAGGGGTGGAGAAAAGATATTTTGTGTTGAAGTAGAAGACGTTATTTCTAGTCACCCTAAGGCAATGGAGGTAGCAGTTGTGGGAGTTCCTGATAAAGTTTTTGGAGAACAGGTAAAAGCGGTTATTGTTCCTAAACCTGGTACCGAGGTTACAGGTGAAGAAATCCAGGAATTTGCTAGTGAGAAACTTGCACATTACAAAGTACCTAAATATGTAGAATTTGTTGATATTTTACCCAAAAACCCTGGAGGAAAAGTTTTAAAACAACAACTTAAGGAAACGGAGGTATAGTTATGAATTATGAATGTCTTTTATTTGAAGTTAAAAACCAAATAGCCTATGTTCAATTTAATTGTCCAAAAACTATGAATGCCCTTGAGGATAAATTATTTCAAGAACTAGTACAGGTAACAGATGATATAGAACAAAAAGAGGATATAAAAACAATAATTTTAACTGGTTCAGGCAAAGCTTTTTGTGCCGGGGGTGATTTACGTCGCTTAGAAAAGGGATTTAAGGAACCTTTGGAGGGGTATTATTACATGAAGAATTTTCACCCTTGGGTATTAAAGTTTTCCAAATTAGAAAAGCCGGTAATAGCTGCAGTTAATGGATATGCTGTGGGGGCAGGTTTTTGTATTGCATTACTTTGCGATGTGGTGCTAGCCTCTGAAAATGCCATATTTGCTCAGTCTTTTTCCAATGTTGGATTGATACCTGATTTGGCGGGGATGTATTTTTTACCAAGGATGGTAGGTCCCCAAAAAGCAAAAGAGATGGTGTTTACGGGAGACAAGATAAGTGCATCAGAAGCGAAGGACTTGGGAATTGTAAATCATGTTATTCCCGATGATCAGCTACTCAAAGAAGCTGAGACACTTGCAGAAAAAATAGCTAATGGCCCTAGTATTGCCCATAAGTTTGCCAAAGAGATTATCAACTTGTCTACTGAAATAAAATTAGAAGAGTTATTATCCCTGGAAGCGCATGCTCAATCTATTTGTTTCCAGACAGAAGATCACAAAGAAGCAGTAGCAGCTTTTATGCAAAAGCGGAAGCCTAATTTTAATAGGAACAAATAAATATATGGGATGGTTTTAGAAAACAGTTAGAGGAGGCAAATATTTTGAGCAACGAAACTATAAAGCAGCAATATGAAGAATGGAAAGAAATTTACGCAGAGTTACCTGAGAGAAAAGGAAAGTATACCACGATATCGTCTGTACCTATTGAACCGCTCTATACACCATTAGACTTGGAGGATTTTGATCACAATAGAGATTTAGGTTTTCCGGGTATGTATCCTTACACCAGAGGCATTCAATCCAATATGTATCGCGGTAGGTTATGGACTATGCGACAGTTTTCTGGTTTTGCCTCGGCAGTGGAATCCAACAA
>CAZBGG010000168.1:0-3187 GCA_964491305.1 uncultured Methanosarcinales archaeon | reverse complement strand
TAAGTTTAGAGGTTTTAGAAGGGCTTGCAACTAATAAACGAGGAAATTTTTGTTATCTTTATGCTTCTGTTTTATCTTTTCTTTCCCGGTACTAATCCTGTGTTAAAGAGCTCTGTTACCTTGTAATTTCCTTCTCCTTGAACCTCATAGCTGAAGTTATGTGTCCCTTCAGCAGGGATATTGTAGTACCAGAGGTATGTTGTTCTTTCACTCAAATGAAGTGTTGAATTGACCTCTTCAGAGGAGTTTTTCAACTCGAACTCCTTGGGCAAAACACCTAAGAAACCTATTGTTTCGATTTCGCATCCCTTATTGTTTATAATTTGAACTGAAAGATTGTATCTGTTGTCAGCGTAGTTGTCCTTGGAATACTTGTAGGTTATATTCTTGAAGTATTTATTTATGATATGTGTTTTTTTGTTCTCCTCTTCATCCAGGGTATAGGTTTCATTAAAAAATACTGTTATGTTGTATAGGGACTCCTCTTTTAATAAATGTTCACTAAAATTAATGATCTTTGTTTCCACTTTTTCAAAAGTAGCTTCTGTGGTCTCTACTATGCTCCCGTTTATTTTAAGCCCTATTTCTATAAGGGTCTCATCATCTGTAGAATATATATTATCGTTTGTAATATTGACAGATGTCTTCAAATGTTTATAGGTGCATGAATTGTTGGCCGGACTTATTATTTCGTTTATGGTTAAGTTGGCTTTTGGTGGTGGGTTTACCTGAAATGATTTAACGCTTGATGTGGTAATGTTTCCTTTTGTATCATTCGTCCATATATAATAACTGTAAGTTCCATTAGCTAAAGTGTTACTAAAATTATATAAATAATCCTGCATGTCAGACTTTAGTACTATTTTATCTAATACAGGTGTTAGGTCGGCTTCTGTAGTTTCCAAAGTAATGTTCATTTTAAAATAATCGTGTCTATTATCCCAATCAATGGGGTATAGATCTTCACCGGCCAGGGACTGTTCTATCCTTTCCTCAGATTCAGTTTCTGGGCTCCCTATTACCTCAACCATAATATTGCCATCGTTCAGGTCATATGATAGGTTTGTAAGATAAGGTTTTGATGAAGGAATATTAACCGTTTCCGTCTCAAGGTATCCTTTTAGATAAATATCCTTATCTACCCATTGTGCACCAAATATTGTGCCGTCGTTATTTCCTATCTTGTCCTCTGTTGTGTCTCCATCATTTTCGTTTATGGGCCACCAGCTTATAAGCCCTTCCTCAATATCTGTTCCTTTGTATAAGTCTTGGATTTCTTCTGATGAAAGATTTCTTCCATATATCTTTACATCATGAATCATACCATCCACCTCAAGTCCTTCATCATTTAGTCTTCCTATGTGGAATGTAGTGTCCAGATTGTCTCCTCCGAAATTATCGGAAGTGTATGAATAAATCTTTTCACCGTCAACATAACCAAAGGCGTTGTTTCCATCATTTGTGATAACTAGGTGATGCCATCTTCCGGCTTCAATCTCCCCCTCCCCATCACTTGTAAACTCTTCATCTCCGTAACCACTGTAGAAATTACCGTTTTCCTGTCCTACAAAAAGATTGCCTCTTCTTGACTGGCCTGTTTGGGCGTATGTTCCCATAGCTTGATCACTTGAAATCTCATTGAAATAAATCCAGGCAGATAATGCTCCACCGTCTGCCAAATCTTCTTCACTTGGTATATAATCCGTTTCCACATAATCACTTTCTCCATCGAATTCCAAAGCATATTGGGGCTCTTCTAGCGTTAGTTGTCCCTCAGAAATGCTGATATTTTCAGAGTTATAATTATTTTCCCAATCTTCCTGTGTTTTCCATTTTCTCCACATATGATCCTTGGTATTATCACTCATGATTCCTTGTGTTATCGTTTTGTTTGGGTGAGTTATGTTAGCTATTGCTTTATCTGTGCCAACCTGCGAGCTAGTATTTACATCCAGTGTTATAGTTTCTCCAAAATCGGTGGGGTCAGGGTAATGTTTTATTGAATATATTTTTGGACCTTTTTCTTCCCCTGCAGAAGTTTCGTTGCTTACGTCTTCAACCAGGGCATAGTCAAAGTCAGCAACAGCGTTATTGAACCAGAAACCTATTGTACCATTTGTGTTTGTTTCTTCTGTGTCTTCATTGGTTATATTTATGCTCCAGTCCCTGGGTTCTTCGGATTCGTCTTCCCAAACTTTAGCCTTAATGAATGCGTGGCTCCCATTGTTTCTAAAGTTAGTTTTTATGTTATACCATTTACTTTTCTCGAGGATTATACCTGAATCATAATCTCCTGCAATTCCTATGCTTGAGTCAATGGTAAAATTATCTTCAGAGGAGTTAGAGAATATCCTATAAAATTCATCATTTTCAAAATCTGATCCAATGTATATACCGGCTCCAAAATCTTTATCGGGTGTATTTGTTTCATTTACTCTGAATCTTGTTTTGTATTTATATTCTTCCCACTCAAAAGCCTGTTCAAGCTGGTATTCTGTCATGTATTCTCCCGTGCTGTTGCATCTGTAATAACTATTATCTCCATGTTTATAGACCTCACATACATCGCCGCTTGATTTGTCGCTTACTTTGAAGTCGTTAAAGTAACTTGCCTCTTCGCCTGTTTCGTAGTCTTCAAACGTTTCGTTTAGTAAAAAGCCGTAGTTACTGGCGTATGCTACTTTGTCTCCAAATTCAAATCTTATATGGTGTTCACCCGTGGTTTTAAGGGTGTTATGAATGTATGAAGTATGATTACAATTCCAATCAGTATACTTGATTGATTTGACATTTAATGTATCGTCCTCATCAATTTCTGAATATCTTATTCTTGAGTTATCATATAAAACTGCGTAAAGTTCATTATGTTTTACTGAGTTATTTCCACACATTAGGTCAATAAATTCAAGGTCATCTTTTGTGTTTGGGTTGTTTGTCAAGAATTCTTCCCATGATGTTCCATTAGAGGGTCTGATTGTGAGGTTTGCTTTTCCAGTTGTGTTGAAATTAATTGTCCAGTTCTGATGGAGGCTCGGATAACTCTGGATATTTAGGATTGTTAGGTCTATAACGATTTCAAAATTTTGTTCAGAAAGCCTGGGAGTGGTCCATTCTATTTCATTTATGAAGCCGTCGTTATTTTTATCTATGAATGTTACATTGAATCTTTCATCGCCTACAACATTTT
>CAZBGG010000167.1:0-3234 GCA_964491305.1 uncultured Methanosarcinales archaeon | reverse complement strand
GACGAAGAAGTAGACGAAGAAGTAGACGAAGAAGTGGATGAAGAAGTGGACGAGGAAATCCCTGTAAGAACTTTTACTGCAGGGGATCTTGTTAAGCTGAGTCCCGAATCTCAAGCGGATTTGACATATGATTTTACTTATCCATTGGATCAGAACGGGGAATGGCAGACCTCAGAAGAGGATGTTGGAGAATATATTGTGAATGTTACTGCAACGAATATAGCAGGCGAATCAGTCACGAAGCAGGTTAAAATTTTGGTGGAGCCCGCCAATAGACCGCCCGTTATTGAAGTAAGTCCGGTTACAGTTGAGGCTGGTGAATTGGTTTCATTGGAGCCTAATGTTACAGATCCTGATGGGGATGAAGTTAATGTTAGTTACAGTGGTTGGATGAATTCCTCTACGAAGGAGACAACTCTTGATGATGTAGGTCAACATACGGTTACTATTACTGCTACAGACGGAATTGATACTGTTAGTGAGGATGTGGTGGTGACTGTTGAGGAACCAAATTATCCTCCTGAATTACATGAAATCTCTACTATAACAGTTACTGAAGGTGACCTTGTAGAGGTTGATGCAAATGCAACACATCCATTGGATAAAGAGATAACATTTAGTTATAGTGAGCCTTTGGACAACGAAGGTAATTGGCAAACACAGGAAGGTGATGAAGGCACTTATAGTATAACTGTTACGGCTACTGTTGGGCAGCTTAGTGACGAGAAGTCCTTTACAATTGTTGTGGAGCCGGCAAACAGGCCGCCTGTTATCGAACATGAGGATGAAATTGTTGTAAGTGTTGGCGAGGGCGAGACTAAGTTGGTTGAGCTTGACCCTGAAGTATATGACCCTGATGGCGATGATGTCACTGTTACTTATAGCGGATGGATGGACAGTACAACAAAAGAAGTGACAACAGATGATGAGGGTGAGCATATAGTTACAATTGAGGCGACTGATGGTCTGGCTGTAGTGACTAAAGATGTAGTTGTCAAGGTTGTATTATCGCCTGAGTTTACAATTTAATTGTAACAAAATTAATAAATAGTTTATTTTTTCTTTTTTTTTATGGGTTATCTTCCATTTGAAAAAATTCAAAGACAGATCTTTTTGAGAAGTGAGGCAGAAACTAGTTCTAGGTTTGGCTCTTGTCCTGAAAATAGGGATGCTGACGGCATATTGCAATACGGAGTTATAAATGTTGATAAGCCTTCAGGACCAACCTCACATGAAGTTAGTGCACATGTACAAAAGATTACAGGGATTAAAAAATCAGGCCATTCAGGTACACTAGACCCTAAGGTAACAGGTGTTCTTCCTGTAGCTATAGGACGTGCAACAAGGATAGTGGACCTCCTTCTTAATTCAGGTAAAGAATACATTGCAATAATGCATCTTCATTCAAAGGTTGATGAAGAAAGTATAAGGTCATCTTGCAGTTCTTTTGTTGGAAAAATTAAGCAATTACCTCCAATAAAATCAAGTGTTAAAAGGAAGGAAAGATATAGAAAAGTATATTATTTGGAGATTCTCGAAATAGACGGACAAGATGTTTTATTGAGAATAGGTACACAAGCTGGGACTTACATCAGGAAGCTTCTTCACGACATTGGTAAAAATATGGGGGTAGGGGCTCATATGGCTGAATTGAGAAGAACTAAGGCCGGGCCATTTAATGAAAATACTCTTGTTACTCTTCAAGACCTAACCGATGCCCTTCATTATTGGAAACAGGAAGACAATAAGGAGTACTTGCGGAGGGTCGTACAGCCCGTAGAAAAAGCAGTTGAGCACCTTCCAAAAATCTGGGTTATTGATACCGCCGTTGATACGATTTGTCATGGTGCCGGGTTGAAAGTTCCGGGTATTTCAAAGGTGGAATCAGATATACAAGTGGGCGAAAAGGTTGCGGTAATGACTTTAAAAAATGAGCTTGTTGCTGTAGGGGATGCCAGGATGATATCAAGAGATATGGTAAAAAAAGAGAGAGGTATGGCCGTAAAACCTACAAAAGTTTTTATGTTGCCTGGGACATACCCTCGAATTGAAAGGTAGATTAGTCTTTTTTTCTCACTTTCGTGTTTTTCCCAAAACATAGGCACGATTTTTATTTTTTGAGTTCTATTTTGGGGAAGGTTCACATATCAACTTAACGTGTTCAGGGTCTGACATGAAAGTTTCTCTTCTTATATCTTCAATTACATAAAATGTCTGCTTATTTTTTAACTTGAATTTTTCCTCCAGCAGTTCGGAAAATTCTTCCATTTCCTTTAGATTCCTGAATATGACTTCAATGATGAAATCATACCCGTTGTTAATTTTGCTTATGGTGTTCACGTTTTGGTTTTTTTCAAGATATTCCCTTAACTTGTCTCTATCACTTTTTCTAACCTTTATAGTCATTATTGCTTTTGTGCTAAATCCTAGGCTAGAAAAATCAATTAATGTTGTATGTTTTTTTATAGTTCCGCCGTGGTGGAATCTTATCTTGTCAAATATTGTTGAAATTGGCATTCCTACCTTTTTGCTTATGTTGGTTAAGGTTTCCCTTCCATTGGCTCTTAAATTCGCAATTAAGAGCAAATCTTTTATTTTCATATTAACACCCCCCGAGTTTATTGTAAATTTTTCAGTCATTAATCATTATTATTGTTTATTGAAAGAAGATTGTAAATATTTCAATGCTCTTGAAAAATCTACGACTGTGTGGAAAGATTTTCAGCTAGACGGAAAAAAGTATGCAAATAAGAGAATCAAATAATTACTTTTTTTGTTTTCCACTTATATATAAGTGGGGTTTATCGTCTTTGAGCTCTATATTTTCGAGGTCGTTTATTACAATATCGTTTCCTGCTAACAGATAATTAAAGTCAAGCCCCTTGATAATGATCTTGTGCATACCTTCGTATTCAAATTTTTTCTGGGGTACCTCGGCGGTCTTATGTGGGTTATTTATATCAAAAAGCGATACGAAACACGGATAAACATCGTCATCCTTGTTTTCTCTCTTCATTCTCCCGATGATTACGCTCTTGGTTTCGTGTTCCATTATCAATCCCTCTCTACACCAGTTGCTCCTGTTGGATACAATCTTTATATTTAAATATATTGGATTTTAATGAGCATCTACTAAGTAAATAAATGTTTAAATTTAACACTATTCGTTTGTGCTTTTGTGAGTAAAGGTTTGAAAAATCCTAAAATACAACTAATATACATTCCAAAAAAACG
>CAZBGG010000166.1:0-3305 GCA_964491305.1 uncultured Methanosarcinales archaeon | reverse complement strand
ACCTCACGATGAGGTACAGAGAGGAAGATGATGACGATGATGACTGGGAGGAAGAGTTTGATATGGTAGATCTCAGCGATTCAGCCGAGGAGACTGTTGAGGAAGATCTGGATGATCTTGATGAGGGCACGGATTATGTTTTCAACGCGTCTATTGAATGGGAGTTCGACGAAACAGAATACCATTACTCTGATGAAATGGATTTCGAGACAGATGAAGAAGATGACGATGACGAGGATGATGACGAAGAGGAAGATGATGATAGTGGTCCTGATATTACTCTACCTGACACAGAGGACGACACAGATGAAAAGGATGTTGTTGAAGAAGTAGCAGAACACGACGAGGAGACAGGCGAATCTACTGCAGAAGTAGAGGCAGAAGAAGGTCAGGATGTAATTATTAACATTAGCGAGGAGGCAATGGATGAAGAAGCTGAAGCAAATGTTGAATCTGTTTCTACAACTGCTGACTCTGACACTGACATTTCTGTAAGCGTTTCAAGCTCATCAAGGGAAGAAGCAGAAGGGGTTGCTGAAATCAGGGAAAACCAGATTGATTTTTCCAATATTAATATAGAAGGAGAAGTTGAAGACACGAAAATAACGTTCTCAGTAAAAAAGGATGTTATTGAAGAAAGAAATGCTTCTGTTGAAGATGTAGTGAAAGAGCGCTATGCTGAAGATGATGATGACTGGGTGGAGCTTGAAACTAATATGCTTGAAGAATTGGAAGAAAAATACAGGTTTGAAGCAAATACTGAAGCGCTTTCCCTTTATGCAGTGGCAATAAAAGAGGAAGAAGAGGAAGAGGAGGAAGAAGAAGAGGAGGAAGAATCTACTGGACCACAACCAGATATACAAATAATAGATAAGAATCTTTCCTCAACACAAGTACAAGCAGGTGAAATGGTTGAAATAGATGTTGAACTTGAAAATGAAGGAGAGGCAGAAGGTTCAAAAAATATTGAATTTAGCGTTGACGGGGAAACAGATGCTTATCAAAACGTAACTTTAGAAGAAGGGGAAAACAAAACAATAACTTTTAATTATGAAGTTGAGGGAGGTGAGCAAGAGCTTTCAGTAGAAGGGGAAAGTGTTGGCGTTGTAACAGGGATAAAAACTGAAGAGCCTGAAGGCTTTAGCTATACATTCCTTTTCATCCTAATTATAGCAGGAATACTAATAATAGCAGGGGCAGTCCTAGCGTTTAAGCCTGGATTAATAGAGGAATTAAAGAGAATACCAATAAAAGATAAAATAGATGGATTAAAGAACAAAATAGGAAGGGATAAAATAGATGGATTAAAGAAAAAATAAATCATTTCCTAAGCACAGGTAATATTTGTTAACTTAAAGAAAACTTTATTTTGAAAAAAAATCATGAATCTCATCAGGGCTTGCAGAGAAAAGGCTGTCTATAATTTTATTTTCTTCATCTTTTACATGCTCCCTGTATTTTTCTTCGTTCAGCAAATCATTTTGTTTTAAATGTTTGAAAACATTTTGTTCCTGCTTTTCTATCTCTTCCCTAAGATTTCCTAATTGCTCTGTATCTTCATATGAATCGTTATCCAGTGACATTGCACCAAAAGGTGAGATATTTATTGCCACCCTCGCTTTTATAATAAATGAAAGTGCTTTCTCCCAGTCTTGGATACTTGAATTTTCCCTTAATTCCTTATATTTTTGAAGCATTTTTTCTCTTTTTCCTGAATCATAATTGTAAGCGTTCTTACAGAGGCGTTTTTTGATCCAGAAATTATTGTAGAGAGCTTTTGCCACTAATTTTGCATTGTTAAAATTAAACTCTTTATTCTGGAAATCATATGAAATATTAAGCCCGTTTCCAATTGCACTTGCTATATTCAACATTCTCCTGTTATCAAAAGAATTCTGGCCACTGGCAAGATTACCTACTTTATTTGGTTTTCCTACTGCAAGATTATTAATTCTAACTCTGTTTTCAAGATGCATATAGGGCCTTTCTTTAAATCCAAGCTCGCTATAAGGTTTCAAAGCCTGGGCAGTAGTAAAGCTCATCATAACCTCAGGTACAAAGTTTTTATTTAGATATTGGGCTATTGTATGAATTATGCCAGGATTGTAAGTTATATTATCCGAATGTGCCAAAACAAAAGGTTTTTCGCTTTTTTCATAGAATTCTTTAAAATAATTAAGAGCTTCAGGGCTTTTTAGAGTAATTTTGTCGTTTTTTATTTTAATAATATCTGAATTATCAAGTATATAAGAAGCAATCTCCTCTCCGCTTAATCGTAGTCTTTTGGGCAAGTGATTTCTTTCATATTGCTCATTTTGTCTCTCCTTTATAAGCTCTTCTGCCTTGTATCTTTCTATCTCTTCTCCTTTTTTTGCTATTTCATTGGCAAGCACACCATAATATTCAAAGAGGGACTTTGTTTTCCAGTCCATGCTGCTTTTTGCCATATCTTTATCACTTATGTATGTCAAGCCCTCATTGTTATCAGGCAAAGTCTCTCCCCCCATCAATGCATAGATACCGTTTTCGGCAGTGGTTTTTTGGTTATGACCCTGCTCTGTTATAATCACCTCTTTGTTTAGGGGAGGCGTGATGTTTTCTTCTAACCACTCTTTTTCTCCTGCTATGGCAATCCTTCCTATAATTCCTTCAAGGCCGAGTTCCTTTGCCACTTCAGATTGCTCTGCTTCCGCTATGCTGTCTAATGCCCTTTGTACAAGGGGTTTTCCATCTATATAGACATGGTTCTTGTTTTCTCCAGGGCCATAAAAGGTTTCGTTGTAGATTCTTTTTTTCTTTTCTTGCTCTTTTCTTGTTTTAGAATTTTTGTATTTAAGGACTGCTTCCCGCAGATAAGGTGTATTAACATTTGTATCTATATAATCACATCCAGCCAGTAAAACAACATCAATTGGCGTGTTAGGTGCGTTATTCATTACTTTTGGGAGATAACGCTTGTTTAAATATTTTATTTCTTATTCACAGAGTTGCTTTTTTTCTGGAAAAGCAATCCAATTATAAAGCATTATCATACTTTCAAAAAATACCTCCGTGTTTTTGAGCATTTACTTAGAGGTTTTGATAAGACAAAACCTCCACCTATTAAGCCTTATTTCTAAAAAAGAATTCTTCTTTCAGATAGCGAAAGCAAAAACAACATAGGCGCATGACGGAGTGTAGAAGGATTTTCCATGTGAAGTATGGAAAATTCTTTTATTTACAAGAATTAAAAAATGTCTGCTTCAGTAGACTTTTTTTGATTTTGTAAATTCTATAATCCCGATGAAGTCGGGATTATATTTACG
>CAZBGG010000165.1:0-3313 GCA_964491305.1 uncultured Methanosarcinales archaeon | reverse complement strand
TTTATTGTTCTTTTTAACTTTTTATGGAGCTCTCTCTCTTCAAACTCTCTTTCAAAATACCCTTCTTTAAGTCCATAATAGTATGTTTTATCAATGCCTAAGTATTTGTCGGCTTTTTTTGATTCTTTTACTCTCATCTTAATTGTTTCATTCTTCTGGAGCCAAGCGTGAGAACTCTCACCATAAGAGAAAACCACCACTACTATATTCTTTCCTTCTTTCTTATACCTGGCAAGTGTTCCACCAACACCCAAAATATGGTCGTCGTTATGGGCACATAATACAAGGACAGTTTCTCTGTTTTTATTTTCCATTAATTGTGTAGTAGATCTAGTGTTTAATATTATTTTTCATTTTATATAGTTATTTTTTCATGAAGTACAATTCCAATATGGTCCTTAGGTTTTCAATAATAAAACATTTTATTACAGTCCACTTATTTTGAGACTTTCTGTTTGTTAGAAATCATCTTGAAATAAGTGGGATGGTTTTAATGTATTATCAAATGCAGTCTTTTATTGCAGATGTTATCTGTTATTTATGATGTCAAGAATCTCGTCACCAAAATTATCTATGTGATCTCCTGTTATTCCTTGTATGTGTAGAAGATCATCGTAGTTTGAAGGCAATTTTTTGGCTATATTCACTAAGGTTTTTTCACAAGGGATGTTCGTTTTTTTTTCCATTATCTTTTTGGTGTGCCATTGTTTCAGTCTATCTGATAAGCTTGGACTTTTTGCACTTTCAACGATATTGAAATTTTTTTTAACTTCATTGTTTATAAAAGGACTCAATGAAGTAAAGTAGTTTATTATTAGGTTTTCTTTTGCTCTAGTCATGGCCACATATAAAAGTCTTAACTCCTCAGAATATTTGTCGTATTCTGTTGATTTAAGGGCCTCTATAACTCTGTCTTCTGAAACAAGGCAAGGGTACATGCTAGAGTTCACCCCTATAAGGTATACCGTGTGAGCTTCTAGGCCTTTTATTGCGTGTACGGTGCTTAAAGTAACTTGTCCTTCTGATGCTTCTACATCCTGGTTCATCTCTTCAGTTTTTTTTAAATATTTAATTTTCTCCCTATCCAATACTTCAGCCATCTTGTCAAGTTGTTTGTTTGTTCTTGCCAAGATAAATATCTCTTCACGCTGTATTCCAATTGATTGTATACTTTTTGCTACAAATATGGTTTGCTCTTCTTCCTTCTTATGACCTATTAATGTTATATTGTTGCCTTCTTTCTTTACTGCTTCGATATTTGGTAGTCCTAAGTTTTTCACAAGCTCGTTTGAACTGTTGACTATATTCAAGTTGGATCTGTAATTCTTTGTTAATTGAATGATTTTTGCGTTTTTATGGTCAAAATTCATTATGTACTCTACTTTCGATCCGCGCCAACCGTATATGCTCTGCCTGGGGTCTCCAACTACAAAAAGATTCTTTGGTGAAATTTTTTCAATTAATCTTATTTGCAGCTCGTTTACATCCTGGTATTCATCAACCAGAACATGTTCATAGAATGGTATTAGTTGTTTTTTTCCCCCAAAAAGTTCAATGGTATCTTTTATCTGATCTGTATAGTCCCTTAACCCGCGCTCTTCCTTTAATTTTTCAACTTCCGTAATTATAGATATCACAAACATTGCCTTATTCTTTTCACTTACTTTTTGGAGATTTTGAACCTTTTGCCTTAGTTCGCTTAATTTGTTATTATTTGCTTTACAGCTTTCCAGAATTGAAGATATCTGGAAAACCATATCAAAGAAAAGTTTTTTTTCCCCAAATGTTTGTATTTTTTTTGATGAATAATACATTTTAAGGGCATCTCTTACACTATACCCTTTTTTTTCCATAGATTCCTTGTAGATTTTAATCTTGTCTTTGAATTCCATTACCCTGAAATTTTTATCATATATAAAATCGCCGTGTTCTTGGAGAATCTTTTCGGAAAAAGAATTGAAAGTTTCAACTTGGACTTTATTCATGGGCATTTTTTCAGAAATTCTTTTTATCATTTCTTGTCTAGCTTTTCTTGTAAAAGTTATTGCCAGAATTTTAGATGTCTCAACGCTCCTGCATTTTGCCAGGAACTCAACTCTTTTTGTAAGTACAGTGGTCTTTCCGCTTCCCGCACCTGCTATGCATAAAATTTTTCTTGCCGGCTCGATTATGGATTTTTTCTGTTCGTCATTGAATCCATTTAGAAATTCGCCAAAATGCTCAAAAAGTTTTTTATCTCTTTCTGTTACTTCATTAATGTCGTAGGTGGAAATGATTTCCTCCTCACTGCCGCCGGTTTCAATTTCTTTTTCTCCTTTTTTTGTGCATTTAAGTACAGGCAGGTATCTGCTTCCTCTATCTTGTGTTATTTGTAAGAATCCTCTTATCTTCATTTTTTCAATTAGCTCGTATATATCTTTATAGTCGTATAATTCAAGAGCACCAAAATTCTCTAGTTTTGATAATTTGAATTTTTTAATGCGGTTATTATGTTCACCTTTTATTATTTCTGCAAGAAACTTTTTACCAAGTGGAAAAGGAACTTCTCTTATCAAATATAGAATTTTTATATGGTCTGGAACCTTCTTTCTGTCTTTTAATATTTCCGGGACTTTTATTGAGCCGTCACTGTTGAATTCCATGTTTTTAGAAAGAATCTGGCCTTCCTTTATAAAATTTAATACATTTTTGGCAAAAGCTACAGTAAAATATTTAACTAAATATGTATTTTGATGAGGGATGTTCAAAAGATTAGTCCTTTTGTTTTTTGTAATTATGATTTCTTCTTCGGTCTATGGGCAGGAATTTTATGCGGATGTTACTATGGATGTCACAAGGGACGGTTTTCTAAGTGTCTCGGGCATAACTAATCATCCTGAATTAGAAATTGAATCTTCTCAAGAGTATACTTCAAAAGAGGGGAGATACTGGGTTCTGAATGTCACAATCGATGAAAAGTTCTCTAACCTTATATTTAGGTTAAATCTTCCAGGAAATTCACAAATAAACTATCTTAAAACACCTGGTTTATCAAGGATTGAGCATACTGATGAAAAGCTTTCAATAATTGGGACGGGGGAAAATAGCAATTTTTTCGTGATTGTCCAGTATAGTCTTGAAGGAGATAATCTTGTGGAAGAAGGGAATATGTACTTATTTGTTCTTTTAGGTCTTGGTCTTATATCAATTGTTGTTGCTTTTTTGGTTTCTCTTTATTTTCGTGATAGAATCAAAGGTTCTTTTGTACGATACAATGAAGATGCTTTGACCGAAAGACAAAAACTTATACTTGATATTATAAAAAAATATAAAA
>CAZBGG010000164.1:0-3320 GCA_964491305.1 uncultured Methanosarcinales archaeon | reverse complement strand
TGGGTTGTTGCATTAATCTAGTCAAGCAGATTTCTATAGCAATAAAACCCATTATGCCAGAATTCTCTGGAGGTATTGAAAAACAACTTAATCTAAAAAGCCTGCAATGGAAAGATATGGGATTCCAATCTGATTTTACATTGAATAAAGAAGAGATTTTGGTTAAAAAAATTGAAGGAAATGTTATTTTACAAGAGAAAACAATGCCTTTCAACCTTAAAGTTGCCGAAGTTATAGATGCGGCTGATCATAAGAATGCAGAAAATCTTCTAGTAGTCAAGGTTGATATTGGAAATGAGATAAGACAGCTTGTCGCAGGCTTAAAAAAATATTACTCTGCTAAGGAGTTATGTGGTAAAAAAGTTGTAATAGTTGACAACCTTGAGTACGCGAGATTAAGAGGTATTGAGAGCCAGGGTATGCTTTTAGCAGCAGATGATGGAGTAAAAGTGAAGGTCATCGAGCCAAGTAACAGCGAGAAGGGCAGCAGAGTATATGTAGAAGGATATAATGATAGGAGCTCAAAAGTATCGTTTAAAGAATTTGGTCAATCAACAATGAAAGTAGAACAAAACAATGTTTTTCTTAACGGAGAAGCGTTAAAGACTGAAAAAGAGTACATTACTATCAACATGCCCGATGGAAGTAAAGTAAAGTAAAAACACACGCAAGATTATTGGTACTTAACTTCAATCTCTTTCGCTTCGTTTTCCCATATGTGGTCAAACATGCTTTGCAAACTTGAAGCGAAGAAATCCGTATTAACCCATACGCCAGCGTCATAATCGGGTTTTGTCTCAGCATCGTCCAACAAGCTAAAGACTGTCTTCTTCCCATCTACAATGACAAACCTTGATCTCAAATTTTCTATATGCCTGATTTCTGCAACTCTTCCTATAACCTCAAGAGAGTCCCTTATCTCATCAGATACAGGAGCTGCTATTTTTATCTCAACCCCGCGTTTCATGGCTTTTTCAAGAGTTTTATATAATGAATCAGCTTTCCTTACAACACCTTCAGCAGTAGTCATTATAGTTACGGATTTTTCGGCCTTCTTAATAAGCATATTGAGATTAGTATACATACTGTTCCTATCCTTTAGGGAACCAGAAACATCTGTAGGGTCTATAAGGTCGACACCGTGATTGTAAAGCATATTTAACTCATCAAGAATATCATCCTGTTTCAAATCATCCACTGCAGAAATTTTCTCTTCAGCCTCATTGGTAAAATTTGTTTTTACCCTTTCGACAACTTCCTCAGGCGGTACAGCAATGTATTTTATGGGTTTCCCCAGCTTCATGATAATAAATCCTTTACGCTCCAAACTTTCCAAAACGTCGTAAGTCCTGGATCTTGGAACATTCGCCATGTCTGAAAGTTCCCCCGCAGTTGAAATTCCTCTTGAAAGTAAAGCGGTCCATATCTTCGCCTCATAACTGTTTATATTAAATGCTTTCAACCTGTTTAAAAGCTTGTTATCCAGTGCCATTAATAAAACCCCCTATTTACTGTTATGCAGTAGTATAAAGTTGTAATATTTAAATGTTTCTTTATGTATCACTAGACAGTAGTATGTAACATTGGAAAACTTAATAAAACTTTTATTATGACCAAATCAGATGAAAATAAGTATATCTGGAACAGCCGCTTCGGGGAAGAGTACAATAGCAAAGAAGGTTGCGGAAAAGTTGGGATTTAAGCATTTTTCCATGGGAGATTTTCAAAGAGAGATTGCTAGAGAAAAGGGAGTGACAATCAGTGAGCTTGGAAAGATAGAAGCTGATGATAAAAGTATTGATGAGATGGTAGATAACAAACAAATAGAGATTGGAAAAAGAGAGAAAGAATTTGTTATAGACTCAAGATTGGGTACCTATTTCATACCAGATTCCATAAAAATTTTTGTGGATGCAGCCCTTGAAACAAGAGCTCAAAGGCGTTTCCTCCAGAAGCAAAGCGAAGAATCTTTCAAAAGCAAGAGCGACGCTATGCGTGATATTCTGAAAAGAGAAGAGATAAACAGAAAGAGATTTATTAAATACTACGGTTTCGATTTTTTTGATATGCATCACTATGATTTGATAATAGACACAACTAATCTAACCATTGAAGATGCCGCAGAAAAAATAATAGAACATGCGTTAGCTTCCAGAAACAATTAGTTTTATTAATAACCTGCTTTCGCTTTAGTATATGGCAGGATGCAGTAGCTGCGGGGGGTGTTGCAAACATATTGCTCTGGAGATTGATGTACCCGATAAAAAAGAGGATTATGAAGATATACGCTGGTATCTTTTACACGAGAAAGTGTGCGTTTTCGTCACAGAAAATGATGATGAGGAATCAGATGAAGATGAAAGCTGGTATGTTGAGTTCTACACCAAATGCAAGGCCTTAAGAGACGACAATCTGTGTTCCATCTACGAAAAAAGACCCAGGATATGTGCAAACTATGATCCTGAAGAATGCGTTAACAGTGGCGGGGAAAGTGAAGAAATAGCCAGATTTAATGATGAAGATGATTTTTTAGATTACCTGCGAAAAAATAAAGGTATTGAGTTAAAATAGACTTTTTCTGATAATAAACATTCAAAATAGAGTAAATAAAAATCTAATTTAATTGTAAATTCCAAAAGAATAAACAATTTAAATTCAAAAAATAATCGCAAGAAGATGGATTTTAAATCTTTGAAAGGAAAAATAAACACTAAATTATATTCTAAACTGGAAAAGGAAATAAAAGAATTAAGACCCGTGCAAGCCAAAGCCCTGGATAACGGCCTTTTAAGCGGTAGTAACCTGCTTGTATGCACTCCTACCGCCTCAGGTAAGACGCTGGTCGCTGAGCTTGCAATGGTTAACAAAGCGTACAATAGCAGGAAAAAGGCAGTATATGTGGTACCCCTAAAAGCATTGGCCAAAGAAAAGTATAAGTATTTTAAGAAGTACGCCGACCTTAGAACTGGTGTGGCAACAGGAGACTTGGATAAAGAAGAAAGGGGCCTGGGCAATTGCGACATAATAATCACGACCAGTGAGAAGTTGGATTCATTAATGAGGCATCACTGTCCCTGGTTGAGGCAAGTTTCTATTGTAATAATTGATGAAATTCATCTACTAAACGACCCGGGAAGAGGACCGACCCTTGAAATTCTGATAACCTTAATGAAAAGCATGTTGAATATACAAATAATTGGTCTATCAGCAACAATAGGCAACGCCAGAGAACTCGCAGAATGGCTGGATGCAAATCTAATAGAAGATTTCTGGAGACCTGTAGAGCTAAAAAAAGGTATAATGTTTGAAAACAATATTGA
>CAZBGG010000163.1:0-3374 GCA_964491305.1 uncultured Methanosarcinales archaeon | reverse complement strand
TTATCCAATTTAAGTTTTCTCTGGGTTTATTTGTTTTTATAGTTTTTGGTTGGTTTAAAAATCATGTGGAGTAAAGAAATTAACATATAATAACCTAATTTATCTATCCACCTTTTTGCTAAATAATAATATTTCTAAAAAATGTAGAGTAAGATATACACAATACATTACTACTTTGGAGGGAAAAATTTATTAACCTGCTATTCCTTATAAAGAGAAGTTTTAGAATCCATTGAAAAAGCAAAAAAATAATATAACAGAGGGGGTAAAATGGGGATACTAGATCCCACTAAAGTTTCAAGTAGAAAAGAATCATTTGACTCAGATAAGAACCCAGGAGATAATAACATAAATATCAATAACATCGTAGGGTTAAATGAGCATCTTCTTTTTGACTTAATAGTCGAATCACACAAAAGAGCGTACGACGAAAAACTTCTGGATAAAGGATTTGAGAATGAAGATTTCAAGCATTTATTGAAAGTAGTTTCAAAGAACCTTTCAGGTTATAGAAAGACTATAAGAGACAACCTACACCTGGTTCTTAAACCACTGCCAGACTCAAGAAATGGCTTTCACCAGTTCTTTGAAATAAAAGAAAACCAACACGACAAATTTAAGATGGGTTATACCCTGGATTCACTTGTTAATGTAGGAGATAGTTGTGTTTACGGCAGAGGCTTTGATGGAGTAAGATTCTTTATGAAAAATGACCTTGGTAAAATTGGCAGGAAAGCATATAACAGGTCATCAAATGCGTACAGACGAATACTTGAAGATAGAACTCTTACTGAACTGATAAAGCAGGCAGGTTTTGATCCTGAAATAGAATCAGTATATTACGATAAGTGTGCCGACAGTTTTGAGGACTATGTCAATATCTTGAGGAAATTTTCGGAGATTTTCAGGAACCCCAAAGATGAAACACTCTTTGAATTTATTGATAAGTACAAAAAAAGAGAGAAACATCAAAAAGAAAATTCTCCAGAAGGTATAGGAGATAACCTGAAAGACATAAATTATGTTGAAAGACCTAAAAAAAATCCCCAAGAGGAAAAATATAGTGATGAAAAGGGCGGAAGCCAAAATCTACCAAAATTAATAGAATCTGAAGAAATGAGTGTTGAGGTTTTACTGGATGATAGCGCAAAATATATCAGTGATAAGCAAAAGGATATATCTCTATCGCTTATAGATTTTGAGGAGGTAAGAGAAAGAACAAAAAGAGTTGTAATCGGACAGGATGAAGCAATAGACAATATCATAGATAGAATTATTCTGGAGACCATAGGAGCCAAAGATGAGGATAGACCTCTTAACTTCTTGGCCATTGGACCTACAGGTGTTGGCAAGAATTATACATTTGAGGTAGTCTCAGGCGAAATTGCAAGAAGTGCAAACCTTGAGCTGCTCTATAGAACAGTTAATTGCTCAAGTTTCCAGGGTGAAGGTAGTGCCAATCAACTGGTTGGTTCTCCAAAAGGTTACGTAGGTCATGAAGATGACGGTGTTCTTACTTCATTTTATGAAATTGCCCGCCACACCCCCTTAAGAGTTCTTTTGTTTGATGAATTTGAAAAAGGGGAAAAACCAATAATGGACTGCCTGCTCCCTGCCCTTGATAAAGGGGGTTTGTACGATAATAAAGACCTTTATATAGACCTCACAGGAACATGGATAGCATTCACAAGCAATCTAGGATATAGTGACCTAAGAGGAAACAAAAAATCATCAATCGGCTTTTCCAACGACAGGAGTGGTCATGAGAAACAAGCCCGCAGAGAATCTATTGAAAACAAGGTCAAGAATTCTCTTTCACCTGAATTTATAAATAGAGTTAATATTGTACATTTCAATTATCTTGAAGACTCTGACATAAGTAGAATTTTCGACCTTGAATCCCTAAAACTTACCAGAAAACTTAAAGAAAGATATAACCTGGAAGTTACTTATAGTCAAGAAGCAAAGAAAAAGATACTGGAGGAATCGTCATGTACTGAATATGGTGCAAGATTTCTCAAAAATGTTCTTGAATCAAAGATAGCAATTCCATTAAGCAGAAAAATAAACGAAGACCTGATGGTAGATGAAAACTGGGCTAAAGAAATGCTAGATTACTTAGACGGAATAAAAAACACCGAAGATCCAGACATAGAAACAATTGAAAAATCTGTAAAAAAATTTGGAACCCCTAAACTACCATATGATAAACTCAATGTTGATTTTTATGAAGGCAGATTTAATATAACCGAATAAAATTAAACAGCTCTATCGAATTGAGATATGATTCTAAATCCATAAGAACAACTAAATTTTCACCAAACACCCCAAAAATCTTGAAGATACAATTTTTTTTGGAATAACAAATTTTTTGACAAAGCCTTCGCTGCTTTACTTTTTGCTATATTCTTCTCAAATCAAATTGAAGAAAATGAAAACATTTTAAAATATATGGTGCCGTATTTGAAGCATTGTTTTACAATAGAAAAGATTTGCAAAAAAAGAAAGGTGATAAATGTGGAGAAAAAAGTGTTAATTATGATTTTTTTATTGGGTATTTTCATGGTCGCAGGTTGTAATAAAATTTCTGAAGAAGAGATTATCGAAAAAGCAATTGAAGCCAATTCAGACATTAAAACATATTCCATGGAATTGGAATCAGTTCTTGAAATGGAAGGACAAGAAACTGGAAATATAGTGATATCCTCTGAAGAAAAAGGAAAAATTGACTCAGAAGCAGAAAAAATGATGCTAGAAGGTTCCATTAATAGCGATATGATGGGAATGAATATGGGATTAGATACGACGCTTTACTTAGTAGATGGATTTTTGTATAATAAATATATGGGAATGTGGACAAAACAGGAGCTTGACATAGGAGATTGGGATTCAGAAGATACGCTTATGAAAATGATTAATTTCATGATGAGTGGAGAAATTGAATTTTTAGAAGAGGAAGAAGATTACTATCCTATAAGAATTGAGCCGAATAAAAACGAGTTAGCTAAATTTTTATTTGAACAAGCAAGTGGAGAAAATGAAAATATTTTTGGCGAGGAAGTTGAACTAACTTCAGGGCTGGAGAATTATTCACTAATAATCTGGGCAAACAAAGATACACTTGTAATTGAGAAAATAGAAAGTTATCTCCTCATGAACATTACAAATGAGAACATACCAGAAATTCACGAAGGTGAATCAATCAAAGTTGAACTTACAATCGAATACAGAATAAGTGACATAAATGAGGAAGTGGACATAACCCTCCCAGATGAGGCAAGAGATGCTCTTGAAATAGGGTCTCCCTTAGGGCAAACTAGTGAAGAAGTTACTATAGATATAGAGCCTGGTGAAGAAGTTGAAGGACATGATTC
>CAZBGG010000162.1:0-3386 GCA_964491305.1 uncultured Methanosarcinales archaeon | reverse complement strand
ACCCTATGGTAAATTTCTGGAAGCTTGTGAATAGTGTGATTGAGGAGTCTGATGTAGTCCTTGAAGTGGTTGATGCTAGGGCCGTAAATGAGTCCAGGAATGCTGAAATTGAGTCTAAGCTTGCACGGAAAGGCAAGAAGTTGATTATAGTTATGAATAAATCAGACCTTATTGATGGCGATATTAATAGATATAAGGATATTATGCCTAAGAATAGTGTTTTTGTGTCTGCCAGGGAAAGACTGGGGACAAGTGTGCTAAAAAGAAAGATTCTTGAGGCTGTCAGGGGTGAATCTGCTAGGGTTGGTGTCCTGGGCTATCCAAATACTGGTAAAAGTTCAGTTATCAATGCATTAGCTGGAAGGAGCAAGGCTTCGACTTCTTCACAGAGTGGTTTTACAAAAGGGCTTCAATATGTGAGGGCCGGGAAGTTAAAGCTTATTGATACTCCTGGGGTGATTCCTTTTAGGGAAGGGGATGATTTTAAGCAGGCCTTGATTGGAGCAAAAGATTTTAACAAGATTAAAGAGCCGGATGTTGTTGCAATGAGGTTTCTGGAAGTAAAAAAGGATGAGATTCTTTCGTTTTATGGGGTTGAAGATGATGGAAGGGATGCCGAAGACCTACTTGAAGCTATTGCTGTTAAGAAGAACCTCTTGATTAAGGGCGGAAAGCCTGATTTAGTGAATGCCGCCAGAAGAATTATTAAGGATTGGCAGAGGGGTTTTAGGCCCTGACTCTGTATTTTTTTTCCTTAAGCATTTCTATTTTGTATTCTTTGAGACCTTGTTCCTGGGCAAATTTTTTCGCCTGTTCTTCTGTCTTGAAGGTTTTTGGTCTTTTTTTCCTTCCCCTATCTGTCCTAGCAGTGTATCTTTTGCTGTAAAATGTCGAACCCATAAAAGAAGCAGGTGAGCAGGATATATATAAAATTAATCTTTTTTTGGATGATTTTTTGAAAATGAAATTTATCACGGATAAAACAATGAATCAATTTTATAGCAAAAAAAATAAAATATGCTGATAATGTCATGAAGTAGATGAAGTGGGTGAAATAAACTAAATAAATGTGATGGATGAGTTAAATGGAGTAAATGAAATGAATACAAAGAGCGAGCTGGACGGATGATTGGATGAATAAATAAAAATATTGAATAAAATAAATGAATAAAATAAATGAATAAAATAAATGAAATAATGGATTAAATTTGGTCTAAAAGTATTATACCTTTTTCATGCATTCGCACGGTTTGTAGCCTTTGTTAAGTGCTTCTTCTTTGCTAACAAAAACTACCTTGTTCTTAGGATGTATGTTTTTAGCAAAAGGACATGATTCTATGTGAACTTTTGTTCCGGTGGCAGCTCCTATCAGGGCTTCTTGTTGGCATCCGTTTCCTTCATTCAGTCTATTCCTCAGCCTTGCCTGCTCCATCCTTAATTCATAAATCTGGCTCTGCAGGTCTAAAATGTGTTCCTTAACCAGACCGAATGCCGCTTTAGTATTTTGTTTGTTTGCATACATTATTCTCAACCTCTCAATAATTTGTTAAATAATCTTAATTAGTTAGTGGTAACAACTATTATTATTTAAAGTTTACGACAATTTAGTGGTGAAAACAATCTTTTTGGAATTAATTCGAGAAATTCGGTTGATTTTTTGCATTTTTCATTGTTGGAAAAGAAAAACGTTTTTTTTAAAGATTTAAGTGGACTAGGATTTTCAGTAATTCTAGAATTCATAGTTAACCTCTCTTATTTTCACCCTTTGAAAAACTTTTTAAATCAATTCTTGACTCAATCCACTTATGCAGGTAAAAGATTTTAACTGGGAAAAAGGTATGACTGTAAGCAGCTTGATGGATAATCTATCCAATGTGGGTTTTCAAAGCATAGAGCTTTCCAATGCAACCAATGCTATTGTCAAGATGAAAAAAAGCGGGGCTAAGATATACCTTACATTCACTTCAAATATGGTGACATCTGGACTTAGGGGGTTTTTTGCCCAGCTTATTAGGCTTGGCATGTGTGATTGTATTGTGACTACGACGGGGGCTATAGAAGAAGACATAATGAAAGCAATGGGGGAAAAATTCAATATAGGAAAATTCCAATCGGATGATGTAGAGCTTTATGAAAAAGGAGTGAACCGGGTGGGGAACTTATTTATAACCAGTGAAAGCTATTGCAAATTTGAAGAAAAGATAATGCCGATGCTTAATGAATTGTATAAAAAAAATAATCGCTGGACAGTTTCGGGAATGCTAAAAGAAATGGGCAATATGTTTGATGATGAAAATTCTATTCTGGCAATGGCTGCAAAAAATAATGTTCCAGTGTTCTGCCCGGCAATCACTGATGGTAGCCTTGGTTTTCATCTGTTCATGTTCCAGCAGGATCACCCTGACTTTGTGGTTGATGTGGTTCAGGATTTCAAGAATATATTATTTTCAACTACTCAGGACGATCAAAAGGGTATCATAAGTCTTGGTGGTGGGGTGAGTAAGCATCATGCTATACTTGCATGTCTTTTAAATGGTGGGGTTGATTATGCTGTCTATATGACAACTGCCAGGCATACTTCCGGCTCTATGAGTGGTGCAACAACATCAGAGGCTAAAAGCTGGGGTAAAATAAAGGATGATAGTGATGCGGCAACAGTTATTGGGGATGTCAGCATAACATTTCCTCTGGCTATGATAAAGGCTCTTGAAACACTCTCGGATGAGGGTGTTATTAAATTAGGTTAAAATGAAAACAAAAGCTCGTTTCGTTCTCAGCAAGAAAAAGGCCATAGAAGGATATAATGAGATTTCACAATTGGCGGACATAGTGTCATATTCATTTAAGACAAACCGTGAGGTTGGTTTTATACTAAAGGATGATACTGACTGTAATTTTTCTATCCATAGCCCGAAAGCACTGGCTCTTTTAAAATGCCCTGAAAGGGTATGGTACTTTGCCCAGGGATGGGATAATGAGGAGCTAAAAAGCATTTATGATGCTGGTGTCAGGGGATTTGTGGTTGACAACACTAACGATCTTGATCTTTTGCTTGAGTTCCTTAAAACAACGAATGAAAAAATAAGTCTGCTTTTGCGGATGAGGCTGAAAGAAAAGACAATTCACACGGGCAAGCATTTTGTTTTTGGTTTCTATAGCTCACAGGTAAGAGAGATGGTGCCGGAGCTTAAAGAAAATCCATATATTGAGAGTCTGGGAATCCATTTCCACAGGAAAACCCAGAACATAAGCGAATGGAGCCTTAAATATGAAATAGAAAATGTTCTTGATAATTCAGTTCTTGAAAAACTTGACTATGTTAACATAGGAGGCGGTGTTCCTGTAAAATACAAGAATTTTTCAGCGGATGTGATTGAAAATATTTT
>CAZBGG010000161.1:2208-3392 GCA_964491305.1 uncultured Methanosarcinales archaeon | reverse complement strand
GTTCCGCTTGCTCTCTCGCTTCTATGGTTATATTCGTTTGCCAGTTAAGCGAAACTTCAAACACATCTTCAACTTCTACTAAATAAGTATCACATGGAAGATTAACCACAAATTCCCCCCCTTCTTCTATAGGTGAATTATCTATTCCACTCACCAAGAGCGCCTCGTTTATTTTAGCTTCATTTGCAGACAGGTTCACATCTTTAAACAATTTTTCTGAATCCGAAAAAAAGTCATTGTTGCCTCGCATCTCAAATTCATTATCTGATAACTTGTATTCATAATCAGGGGTTTTTCCTATCACCTCATAATTGCCATCTTCCACAAAAATCTTTACCGAAGGCTCGGAACCCACCTCACCTTTATACGCATAAATCCCCCTTCTTTCCTTATAATAATCCGTACTTAAAATGGTTACATCTATACCCTTAACTTCAACATCAAACTCACCACAGGGGAAATTCGCCGTGAATGTATCTCCTTCTCTTAAAATATCTATCAATTCTTTGTTAATATCTACTTCTTCTGATTCTTTGTCTATAGAAACAAATAAATCAGTTGTTGGTGATACACAAATTTCTTTATCTTCACATCCTGAAATAGATAAAACAACAAAGAATAGCATTAAACTTACAACCAAATTCCTAATTTTTAACCCCTCCTTTCATTATAAAAAAATTTAATCCCACCACCTAAAGCTGTATCTTTCAAGTATCTCTCCTAATCTTCTTATATCCTGCCTTCTTAAATAACATTCATGCTTTAAACACCTTTTCAATTCCCTTCTATACTCTTCCTCTGTGCCATTATTCACCTCTATACAATACCGGCGATGATCTTCCCCTGGTATATATTTGGAGTAATTCTTAACTTGATATTTATCTCTAATCTTATCGTATTGTTCTATGTTATATTCGTCAGCAACTATCCTATCAGTTAGGATTCTTGCTTCTTTAAGCCTTTTTAACTCTTTCTTGGAATGAACGCCCATTAAATCGCCTCTGTTAAAAAACTGCTCCATCTTTCTAAGTTTAGTATTTAATATTTTCCACATAAAACTATCGTCCCAATCTCTGTCTCGCCAGATAACCGGGAACCAAATAAATAAATTTTGTAAACCAATCTTGAAGTTGTAGATATATTCAGTTAATCGATTTAACATTCCACATCAAACCTCCTTTAAG
>CAZBGG010000161.1:0-2108 GCA_964491305.1 uncultured Methanosarcinales archaeon | reverse complement strand
ATAGATTTCAATATAGAACCCTCTCCATCAAGCTATTGGCGCAAATCATACAAACCACACCTTGTTGAAAACACTCCCCTTCAACGCCTTTGCTTCTGCTACAGCACTTATCCTTACAATATTAACGATAAACAAGAGTATAATTAACCCAAACAACATGGGTAAACTTTTTACTAACAACGATGGTTCATCTTCAAAAATAGCCGTGAATTCTCGATCTGTTTGTAACGATACAGGCTCAAAAACCCTTTCCGTAGAAAGTATCTCCATTTCTTCGTTTGCCCAGCCTACAAAAATAACGCCCTCTTTGGGTTCTGCCTCTAATTCTATCGGTGCATGTGTTGAATATTCTCCCTCTCCATATACTGCCCCATAATCACTCGGTTTCGCCTCTAAGCTTATTTTATATTCCGAATCATCCGGCACCACCGATACATCATACTCCATTTCTTCTACAATAGCAGAAGTATCTGGACTCACATGATTATAAGTTGCAATATGATTAGCATATAAATAACTAATACCGGCTAAAGGCAACATGACAACCATGACCCCTAAAAATATAAGGCTCCTCTTTGTCGCCATCCTGGCATTTTCCACCTCATAGGAAGTGAAATTCTCCGGGGCAAACAAAATATTCGCTTTAGCATGTGCTGCTTTAGGATAAAATATAAAACGATCTAAGAGTGGAAGGTACGATGTTATATGAATATTTGCAATTACCGTAGTATCGTGTTTCCGATCTTTAAAATCTGGCAATGGGTCTTCTGGAACTCCCAACTCTTTCTTAATAATATTTTTCCTTATAAAATTAAGTAATATCCCTGCAATTAGACTCACTACCAAAATAACAACAAGAGAATTCAAAATTATTCACTCCTTCCTATAATAATTATCTTGAACTTGCTTGTACATAAAAAAATCAGCAGAATATCTCTGCTGATTTCTTACTTGCAAATATGTTTGTTTTAATAAAATAAAAAAACATTAAAGAAATAGATCTTTTATAACATTATATTTTATGTGCACTCTTAAGCAAATTATCCCCGTCAATTCCAAGCTCTTTTAATACATCTTCTTTTTTCTCAGAAGATACATTATAAGCATCATTATTTATATTACTTGACTCAAGATAACCTTTGTCATCAATTGCCATGTTCACTTTATAAAGCACCATACCTCGTTCAAATTCAACGTAATCTTTTTCCCAATCTTGGTCTTTTATAATTCTCTTTCTCTCTGCACTATCTACCAGTCGTTTCCTCTCTTTTTCTGTTTCATTTAATTCCTCAGGGATCTCTCCGGTTCTGCTTGCAAGATCATACACTTCAAATCCATGCTCGTCCTTAGGAGCGTATCTACTTTCAGGACAACGGTTTACTGCGTTCTTGAAATCTTCAAATGAGAAGTCCGATCTTTCTCCCGCTATCTTAGCTATATAATGCAAAACCTCACTGTTTTTTTGATCAACAATGCAATCTGCAACTGTGCAAGGAATCTCTTTTTCAGGAGATTCTTCGTCTTTTAAGTCATCTTCGGGATCATACGACGGACCGGGACCACCCGCATACGAACTATAAATCGATAAAGGGTAATCTATATACCATCTTCTATATTCAATCGCTGGAAAATTAGGGTCAGCTTCCGTAGATTCTCCAGGGACGGGAGAGGCAATGCCTTTAACGTGTTTATTGTGCTCATATAAATCTCTAAGATAAACTTGCTCCGTTTCCATAGATAATACTCTTTTTAATTGTTCGCCGCTTACTTCATTGCAAATCGCAACCGCGTTAGGGAAATCACGATTATATCGCTCCCCGCGAGCATCACCGATAAGCCCATTTATTACATCATGATCAGTCCATTTTTTATCATGTGCTCTATAATCGTTAGTAATATCAATCTGAGAATATTTGTTCTGTGCTGTCATATATCATCACCTCCTTTCTCAAAAGATTATTAGAACAGTATTTTTCTTGCAACCTATATAGTTACCCCCGCAAGACTCCTGTAATTAACAAAAATTATTAAATAGTTAATTTAATGTAGGCTACCAAGCTTTGTTATGGGTTTTTCTGAACCCAATAACATAAAGCTCGATCCTGCTT
>CAZBGG010000160.1:0-3393 GCA_964491305.1 uncultured Methanosarcinales archaeon | reverse complement strand
AGTTAGGGCAAGCATAAAGGATCGTCTTTCTTGGCTATCTTCTAACAAGAGTTTCTCCGCAAGTTAAACATTTATATTGAGGTGAATCCGTCATTGTTGACCTTTTTTCTCTTTTTTCCATTCCCCTTTTCTTCTTCCGCAATTTCATCGTCGTATTTATGTTGAATCTTCCTCTCCTTCATTCTTTTCTCTCCGGCATCTACGTTAAAGTGGGCCCCTATTATTTTTCTTAATCTCTTCATTTCAGTTGATAACTTTATAGCATCTACTGGATAATTTCCCAAGAAGTAATTTTGCGCGTTTCTTTCTATATCCGGATCACTTTGGAAGAGAAAATAAACCACGTTATCTTTCTTCTTTTCCGTTCTTATAATTTGGAAACCTTTTGCCGACAAAGCAGAGGCCAATCAAAGATCTCTTGTTTCAAATACTTTTATTTCTTCTGGCATAATTTATTTTTTTAATTATTTCTTCTAATAAATCTTCGTGTATCTGTGCATAAAGTGATATATTATTGAACAATATAATCGCAAGTATAGACAATCCAACCCATATATTTGTATGAAATGATATTACAAATATACCTCCCACTATAATAACGGCCGGAATATAGTTAAGCGCTTTGATAATCATATTTTCCTAAACTCTTATACTCTTTTAATGAGACCTTTTGAATTCCCTCCCATGTTCTTTTAATGGGCACCAGTAATCCCAATACATCGTTTAGACTTCTTTCTGTTACGAAACTTTCCACCTCTCCAGTAAATCTTATAGTTCCAGCCACCCTTTCCGTGGGCGCGTAGTGTAATCTTATCTTTTTTGGGAGCTTCTTAAATTTTTGATAAATCATTAAAGAGTAGAATGTTATCTGTTCACAATTATCAACCTTTCTCTGATCCCAGCCATTCTTTCCACTCTTAATCTCGTCAAGGACAAGGTTTTTTTCGTCAAAACCGTCAAACTTTCCGTATAAAGGAACATCACCGAGAGAAGTCTCTATCTCATATTCTCTTTCCTTTAGAGTGGGAAGCATTATCCTTACACTTTCTATATCAGAATCATCAACCTTCTCATCTTTTTCAAGTATTTCCGCAAGCTCCCTCCCCTTATCCATTTCCTCATTTTGAAACCTCTCTCCGTAGATGTATGTAGAAACATATCTCATCTGACTGTTCCGGAACAGGTTATACTGACTCCACGAAAGATAGGGCTTTGGCGTCACTTTGTTTTCAGCGTGAATGTGCATTATCCTTGGTAGATTAACCCTTGTAATTCTTCCTTCTGCTTTTTCGTATACAGATCAGACCCTTGTATCTTTTTGTCTAGATCATCTTTTTCTTCCTCACTCATATAGTTTATGTTCTTTACTATTCCTTTCTTTGCTTTCTCAAACCCTTTATCACTTGTCTTTTTTGAGACATCTTCGTAATTTACCTCTTCCGCGCTTGTTCTTCCGGCCTCAACGATCGTTTCCTTCTCTTCATCGCTTACATTGGCTTTCTTTATATTATCCATTACTCTGTTGAGCGTGTGTCCTCCAACTATTTTCCATATAACTCTATTGAGCCCCCTTGTCTCAGCCATCATATTGAGAGTGTTCTTGACGGCATCTAGTTTAACGCTTGATCTATTTGCTTCTCCTACCGCCTCATAATAATCTCCGTTCTCTAAAATAGCGACGGCCTTACAGATAGCAGTTTCTTCCGGAGTTTTACTCATTTGCAAGAATATAGTTCTCATTTCTTTTACGCGAGAGACCTTCTTCTCTGCAATAAAACTATTGAGAAGAAAAATCCTTGCGTCCTTGTTTAAGTACGGCTGATTTGCCATAGAAACCACTCCGGTAGGAGGAACCTCATACATCTCCGCTACCATCTGGCAATACTTTTTTGTTTGCTCCTCAAGATCCTTAGAATTAAATACACTGCCCCATAACTCCAGCTTCTCTTTAGTAACCCCTGTTATTTGTTGATCATTTTTCTTTTTAGGCATAATTTTTCATATTTACGACTTTTAATAAGTAACTGGTGTTTTTTCATCAACAACCTTTACTCCGGGAATATCTTCACCCTCTTTTGCCTTCTTTTTAATAAGAGACACATTGGGTATTAGATACTCTCTTGGAAGTTTTGATTCGTCCTCGATCAATACTTTTCTATCTACCCGGTAAGTAACCCTATGTCCCTCGGCCTCTATTGTTTTTTCAGATGCTCCCACTTTTTCAAGTGCTTCAGTTGCTTCCCCTAAATCCGCATTCTTATCTTTCTTCATTTTTTCTACAATCTTTTCTTTTTCTTTTTTTATTTTTTCATCTTTCTCTGCCTGATACTTAATCATTTTTTCTTTGAGAATATCATCCGCCTCTTTCATTGTCTTTAACACTGAGAACTTATCTTCAATCATTTTAATAAACTTCTTATGAGGATCAACGAAAAATCTCTTCATCTCTTCCCCCTTTTTCATCGTGTCTTTTATTTCTCCCTTGAGGCCCACGGCCTTTTTTTCCTCCTCATCGCTTTTAACGACAATGTTCTTAGCATTGGCTAAGTATTGATCTGCAAAGGATACCAAGTTTTGGTAATCTTTGCGCTTTTCTATTTTTTGGATGTCAGAATACTTCATAATAAAATTTTTAATTGCTTAATAATTTTCGACCTTTATGTTCTAATTTTACCATATCACAAATTGGTGTCAAGTCTTTTTTTGTGTTATCATCTTCCGGGCCTTTTTTACTTTTTGTTTATGTTTCATTTTTCTTTTTTCTTTTTTCTTTTTTTTTCTTTTTTATATTATAATATATATTTATATAACTTGTTATTGTTAGTGTTGTGGAAAACTTAGTGATTTACAGGAATTTGTTCTTAAATAATGGGTTTTATGCTGTGGAAAACTTGTGGAAAACTTGTGGAAAAGCTGTGGAAAGAAAAACAGAGGTTTTATCCTCTGTCTATCCAATCAGGTTTGTATTTAACCTTATTACCTTTTCCTTCTTTTAAGAGGTAACCCTCTTCACTCATTCTTTCTAATATCTGCCTTGATCTTTCCCTAGTAAAACCGAAATTATCTGAAATATCTTGCAAAGAAGGAGGCCTTCCTTTTTTAAGAAGGAAGTCTGTATAAAACAAATAAACTTTTTTGTTTGTTTCTTGTTTTACTTCTTTTTTTGTAAATCCTTTTAGTTTCATATTTTCATTATTAACGTAACCCTATTATATCATGTGTGAAAATAGTGTCAAGTGATATGAAAAGCCACCTTTTTGGGCAAGGTGGCGGGCCCTTTCTAAACAACATAGTCAGTAGTAAATGTGTCATGAGGTTCCTTTATGAGCATTGATCTCTCACAACCATCGCACTTGATAAGGTGGTCTCTGGACATTATCCGTTTTGCGTAGA